>JASBTH010000548.1 GCA_030148525.1 Saprospiraceae bacterium
TTCTTGGTTTTGGTAATCTTTAGTAAATCCGGATCGACGTAGTCGTAGTCGAGGCTACCCTTAAAGGGCGGATTGGCCAGGATAAGGGAAAAGGCATCCCGGATATCCGCATTTTTTTGCGAAAGCGCATCCACATCGATCAGCTGCGGATGTTCAATGCCGTGCAGCATCATATTCATGGCACCGATGCGCAGCATGGAACTGTCGAACTCCATGCCCGTAAAAAGGTCGGAATTATAGTGTTGGCGTACTGCTTCCCGCAGCATTTCCTCACCGTGGTGCTTGCGCAAAAACTCCTCCGAGGCCACCAGAAATCCGCAGGTACCGGCCGAAGGGTCGCAGATGGTATCGTCAGGTTGCGGCTGCATCATATCGACCATCATCTGTATGATGTGGCGGGGGGTGCGGAATTGGCCGTTCTGGCCGGCCGTGGAGAGCTTACTGAGTAAGTATTCGTAGAGATCGCCTTTGGTGTCGCGGTCGTCCATATTGATCTGCCCGATCAGTTGTATGGCCCGGTCGAGCAGACGCGGGGTACTGATCATGAAGGTGGCTCCCTTCATGAAGCGGGCGAAGGGCGTATCTTCCGGAGCCATACGTTTCATGTGCTCAAAGACCGTGATGCGCTCATCTCCGACCATAACACCCTGGGTAAACAACTCAAACATCACCTCGGGGTCCTTTTCGCTGAAACGGCTCCACCGCAGTGCCTGGGTGGCCTCGGTGTAGATAGGGTCTTTGATGTCGGTTTCCAGCATGTGGGCCGACCGTTCCTTTAGCGTCTGCTGCTGGTCCATGCGCTTGAGGAAAAGCAGGTAGGTAATCTGTTCGATCACGGTGAGGGGGTTGGTAATTCCCCCCGTCCAGAAGGTTTCCCACAATCGATCGACTTCGTTGCGTAGTTGTCCGGTTAGCATGGGTGTGTTTTAGTTAGGGTACTGCCAGCAATGATAGCAAAAGTTTGGGGAAAACGTTCTAATATGCAGGTGGGGAAGAGCGGGTTTCACCCACACCATTCCTTCCGCAATTGGGCTATTATGGCTTTGGGTGGTCGTGGATTTTGTTCGGTGAGGGTATCCATCAAATCAGCACGTATTTTTGCTTCAACTCCTCAATGGGCATTTGACTTAAACCTGCTGCCTTACTCAGAGAAATTATATCTTCCGCTAATGCTTTGTACAGTAATTGTTCAAATCGATTGCTATGCTCTACGCCGGAATAGGTGCCAAAACCATGTTCCATTCTTAAGTCTGGATCCTGGCTACGCCATTTCCAGAATCGATCGGTCAGGGCTCTGGGGAAAATGCCCTGGTCCCGGCAGCGATATACGAGAGCGGCCAGAGAAATGCCAAAGTATTCTTTAACGGCAATTAATTCCGACAAGATCAGGTGTCTTCGTTTGCTGCCCAGTTCTTTGGTCAGTTCACCAGCCGGGATGAGCATGGCACCCGCAAACCGGTTACAGACTTTTTCGGTAAACCGGTGGTCTGCATCATCGGGTAATTGGAGCAATAGGTGGCCTAATTCGTGCATGGCAGTAAACCGCTTGCGCAACACATCCAACTGCTGATTGAGGACAATAATGGGAATGTCTTGCCTGATCCAGGTGCTCAAACCATCGAACTGACGATCGGCGGCAACGGATAGATCTGCTTATCGCACTGGACCGGCATGTGATTGCTGTCGAGCATAAGATAAACCATACGGTAGGTAATGACCTGGCCCACTATGAACAATGGGCAAAGAAGCAATATCCCAGTCACGTGTGGTACGGAGTGATACTACACACGAAACCGCTAGGGCAGAAAGACATTAAAAACTTTACCGCTTTGCCACATAGTCGTTGGCAACGGGCTATACAGGAAACGTTCAAAGAAAAGACTTTAAGGGTAGCTCCTGGTTTTCAGTTCAACTTCTTTCAGGAGTTACTGACGACTTTAGAGCGTATCGAAAAAGGTACCACCATGAATCAGGAATCATCTGAATTTCTTGCGAGCCATGCTGAAGAGATTCGGGACATAAACAAGATTGTCGGTATAGGTGCAATAGTCTAAAATCGAAAAAAATCAGACATGGTCAGACCCGTAAAAATGGATATAGGAATCTACATTACCTCCTTGATGAAACTTAAATAACCCCTATTTCCACGCTCTTTACGCCAAAATCGAACCGATTCCACCAATCGATTGAAACAGGTAGCATAGAGAATAGGCAAGTTCGCTATGGGTGTTCCATTTAGCAGAATATTGGGGTTTTGTACTACATGGAAATCTGCTTCCATGTCTTCCCGCGTATCAATACTATTGAGGATTTCGTCCATTAAAGCCTGTCGCCTCTCGATGGTGGAAAGGGGCTCCTCGCAATCTGTTCCTTGCGCAGATTTTTTGAAATAGTCTTTTAGAGCCTGGTAAACAAACTCGACATCTTTATCGTGAAGTTTAGGGAATTCCTCCCCTAACACGGAAACGGTCTTTTCAACGCTATGCATGAATCCTTTTTGATATGCAGGTGGTTCTCCTTTCATGTGTGGCAATTCTTTGGTCTATAAATCTTTCATCTAGCCTCTTCCGAAGACGGATCACTTCCCAATACAGAAATTCGCAAAAATATTCCCCAGTAGATCGTCGGTGCTGATCTCGCCGGTGATCTCGCCGAGGTGGTGGAGCGACTGGCGGATGTCCATGGCCACGAAGTCGGAAGTGACGCCCTGATCCATGCCCTTAAGCACATCGGCCAGGGATTGGTCAGCGCGCTGCAGGGCCTGGTAATGGCGGGCGTTGGTGACGATGGTCTCGTCGAGGCTCACCTTCTCGCTGACCACGGCTTCGTACAATTTCTCCTTGAGGTAGGGAATGTTCATTTTGTTGATGGCGGAGACGGGAACCCAATTGGAATGCTCAATGCTCAATGATGAATGCTGAATGGAGTTTTCCCCGCCCACTTCGTCCTGTGGGAAAAAGTGTTCAAACTTCGTATAGGGATTTAAATCCATTTTATTGGCCACCACGATGATGTGGAGTCCCGGTTGGTACAGTCGCTCCAGATCGGCCCGGACTTCCTCGGGTTGGGTGCTGATCACGTCGAAGACGTAGACGAGCAAGCTGCTTTGCTTCACTTTTTCCAGGGTGCGGGCAACCCCCATGGCCTCAATGGTGTCTTCGGCATCCCGAATCCCGGCGGTATCGACGATGCGGAACTGGACGCCCTGGATATTGAGTACCTCTTCGATTACGTCGCGGGTGGTGCCGGCGATCTCGCTTACGATGGCGCGTTCTTCGTTGAGCAGGGCGTTGAGGATGGTTGATTTACCGGCATTGGGCCGACCGGCGATCACGGTGGTGACCCCATTCTTAATGGCGTTGCCCAGACGGAAGGAGTCGAGCAATTGCTGCATTAGTTGCCGCAGCTTGTGGATGAGGTCGCGCAGATCATCGCGGTCGGCAAATTCCACGTCTTCTTCCCCGAAGTCCAGTTCCAGTTCGATCAGACTGGCGAAGTCGATCAGCTTTTGCCGTAAGGCCTGTATCTCACTGCTAAACCCACCACGCATCTGCTGCATCGCCAGTTTGTGGGAACTGGCCGAGGAGGACGCGATCAGGTCGGCCACCGCTTCGGCCTGGCTGAGATCCATCCGTCCGTTCAGGAAGGCCCGCATGGTGTATTCACCCGGCTCGGCCAGGCGCGCACCCTGCTCGAGCAACAACTGGATCACCTCCTGCAGAATATAGTTAGAACCGTGGCAACTGATCTCCACCACATCCTCCCCCGTATACGAGCGGGGCCCCTTGAACAGGGACATGACCACCTCGTCGAGTACCCGCCCCTGCTCATTGCGGATGGTGCCTACGTGCAGGGTATGGCTCGCCTGTGCGGCAAGCTCCTTGCTCGGAAAAACATCATCGGCAATCCGGATCGCCTCCGGCCCCGATAGGCGGATCACGCCAATGGCGCCGACTCCGGAAGGGGTGGCGAGAGCAACGATGGTGTCGGAAAGGTTGGAATTGGCCATGACTTACGTCCTGAATTTTTAATGTTTAATGCTTAATTTTTAATTAAGGTTTCAGGTTAAAGGTTTGTTAAACGAAGGTAAACGTTTATAGACGTTTAACGTGACATTCTGCAACTGACCGACAATTGTGGTCTGGACTTTGGTGGACTTTAGGCCGAAGTTAGTGTCATTTCTACTAATTTGAATAATTATGAAACCCAACCTCATACTGGATCGATCTTTTGATTTTGCTTTATCGATCATAGAATTATATAAACAGCTACAAGAAGAGAAAGAATTTGTTCTGTCAAAGCAGGTTCTTCGATCTGGCACCAGCATTGGCGCGAATGTGAACGAATCTACGGCCGCTTTTTCCCGCAAAGATTTTGCCTACCGGATGACCATAGCCTCCAAAGAAGCCCGGGAAACCCAGTATTGGCTCCGGTTATTACACCACAGCCAGCTTGTCGCCATGGACTACCAGCCCTTTTTAAGCGAAAGCGAAGAAATCGGACGAATACTTACTGCTATCGTAAAAACTACCAGAAGTAAGACTTCTTGAAAGAGTAATGGAATTAAAAATTAAACACTAAAAATTAAGAATTTCCATTTTGAACTTTGGGAGGTATCCTATTGATCCGAGTGTTAGCGAGTGTGTAGCTAGAATTAAAAATTAAACACTAAAAATTAAGAATTTCCATCATCGTAGGCTTGGAAGAGTACTCCATAGGCTTGGGGTAGATCTCTCCCAAATACAAAGATCCCCTCCTCGTGCCCTTCCATCACAAACAGCTTACTGTGCGGCAAATCCGTTGTTTTCAGCAAATCGATGATCGAATAGGCCATTTCCGGCGAGCCGTAAGTAGCCGATGCATCGGTAGTGGGTACTTTATGCATCAATTCCTGCCACATGCCCAGGTGGTGAGCGTGTATGATGGCCTGTACGTCGGGTAAGGTCTGGTAGATAACGGCATGACTCATCGACTCCGAACTGGCGATGATGGGGCCTTTACAATCCAGGCTATTAGCATCGATATCAACGGCGGTCACCAGGGCGTAATGGTCCTCGGTCAGGGTCGCGAAATTGCCGGTCGCCGAACCGGAGATCAGGAATTGGTCGGGATACTCGGGGTGGCGTTTACTAATGTTACCGTAGCCGATCCCGTTATCGTAGGCGCCAATGAGCCCCAGGTCGAAAATGCGCTGGCGGTATTCGTTGAGTTCTTGCAACAGGGCCGTTGGAAGGGGAGCGGATTTCTGCCAGTCGGCCGTGAATTTGATATAGCCTTCGTCCATCAAACTGTATATTCTTTTTCGGGGTAGAGCGATCGGATGCCGCTGGCCGAGGCCGAACAAACGCCCCGCTCAGTGATCAGGCCCGTAACCAGGCGGGCAGGCGTAACATCGAAGCCGAAGTTAGCAGCCGGACTGTCTTCCGGAGTGAGTAGTACCTCCTGGTATTTTCCGTCTGCCCAGCCCCTGATACGTTTCACTTCGTTGGGGTCACGCTCTTCGATGGGGATGTCTTCCAGGCCGTCCTCCAGGGTCCAGTCGAAGGAGGAGTGGGGGAGGGCGACGTAGAAAGGCACACTATTGTCGTAAGCAGCCAGGGCCTTCAGGTAGGTGCCGATCTTATTGGCCACATCGCCGGTGCGGGTAGTGCGGTCACTGCCCACGATCACCAGGTCGACCTGATCGTGTTGCATCAGGTGGCCGCCGGCATTATCGGTAATGACCGTGTGTGGCACTCCGTGTTCCAGCAGTTCAAAGGCGGTGAGCCTTGCCCCCTGGTTGCGCGGCCGGGTCTCGTCGACCCATACGTGTACGTCAATGCCTTTATCGTGGGCCGCATAGATGGGAGATGTGGCCGTACCGTGATCGATGCAGGCGATCCAGCCCGCGTTACAGTGGGTAAGGATGTTGACCGTTTTGTCCCCTTTTTGCCGACTGATGGTCTCGATGAGGGGTAAGCCGTGCTCGCCGATCTGGCGGCAGTGATCCACGCTTTCTTCGGTCAGGGCATTGGCTTCGGCCAGTGCCAGAGCTGAGCGCTCGGCCGCACTTTGACCACTTTGCAGTGCCAGCCATACCCGCTCAGTGGCATTTTGTAAATCTATTGCAGTAGGGCGAGTGGCCCGCAGCACTTCCATGCGTTCGCGAATCACTGCCAGCCCTTCCTGTCCTCCGGGGGCACTCAGGGTGGAGATGTATAAGCCATAGGCTGCCGTCGAGCCGATCAGGGGTGCACCCCGCACGTGCATATCGCGAATGGCCCGCGCAAATTCGTCGGTTGAGCGCAGGTCTTCGATGATCACCTGGTGCGGTAAATGGCGTTGATCAATAATCTGTATGGTGGTTGCATCACCGGGTTTTACCCAGATGGTGCGGTAGTGTTGACCGTTTATCTTCATAGTGGCAAAAGTACGGAAAGTCCTTTGCACAAATGGTTGGTTCATGGGGATATTCCCTGAATGATGAATGCTAAATGCTGAATGCTGAATTATGAATGCTCGGTGCTGAATGCTCGGTGCTAAATGCTCGGTGCTGAATGCTCGGTGCTGAATGCTCAATGCTCAATGCTCGATGCTCGATGCTCAATGCTCGGTGCTCAATGCTCGGTGCGGAACGGATTTGGTTTAGAGGGAGGAATCACGAAGAATAACCGTAGGCCGTAAGCCGTAAATCGTGGGCCGTATGATTTATTTCCGACCTCCGACTTCCGATTCCCCACCACTAAAGTGGGTAGGCTTATTTCCGCCTTCCGATTTCGACTCCTTCCGCCTTCCGATTTTGAACACTTCTGATTTCTTCCATCGATTTCCCTTTAGCTTTCGCCTGCAACCAGTCGGTCATGCGAATAAAGCTGAAGGCCCGCCATTCGTAAGGTTCTTGTTCCAGTTTTTGAAAAACGGGGAGCTGTTCCCGAAATACCTGCTGGGCTTCTTGGGGCGGGTGCTGCAGGAGTTGACGGAAGAGCGTCAGGCAGGCTTCCTGATGCTGGTATTGGTCGCGGAGGCTGCGAATATAGCGGGTGGTTTGGGTGAGGCGGTAATCCAGGAGGTCGAAGTTGCCGAGTTCGTACTGGCAGAGCAGGAAGGTCAGGTGGGTGAATGCCTGAATATCCTCACGCAGCGGTTTGCCCGGATGGTTGAGGATGAGGTTGAGGTAGTCAACGGCTTTGCCGGCTTCGCCGCAACAAAGGTGTAACCAGGCCATTTTGTAGTAGAGGATAAAGACTTTATGGGTATCCACCATTTGGCCGTAGCGCTTGAGACGCTGAAGGGTGCGTGGGATGACTTTGAGTCCTTCCCGGAAGGTGCCTTCCAGCAAATGCTTGTTATAGCGGCCCTGATGAACCACCAGGAAGGAAAGGATCTTGGAGTTGTGGTTGAATTTTTTGTATTCGCTTTCGCGAAAATGCTCGAGGGTATCGAGGTACTTGCGGTAGGTGGAGACTTCGCGGGTCAGGTAGGCAATGGTCAAAAGCTGATGGAGGGCGCGCATGTACATATCGACGTCCATCTCGATCATGCGGGGCTCGGCTTCGTACAGTTCTACCCACCGCTGGGTCCAGTAGAAGCAGGTGTCAAAGTCCATGAGCAGATAGGCCTGCCAGTAATAGGCCTGGTACAAATGAATACGCTCAAAAAAGGTGAGTTTTTCCTCCGGCAGGGGAGGCATTTTGCGGCGGAAGTAGTGCTCGGCCTTGGCGCGCTCCTCGGTACTGCTCACATGACCCTCGTTGATGAAGCGTCGCTGGAGTAGCAGCTTGAGGTTGGCCAGTTCGATGGTCGAAGTCTGAATGCGGTTGCGCTCGCTGGCTTCCTGGGTCAGGTTGACCATGCGTTCGGTAGTGCTGCGGGTAATATGTCGTGACTCAATGCGCTTTTCAAACTCCACAATTTCGAGGTGCAGAGCATCCAGATTCATATTTTTGGCAATAGCCTTCGCCCGGTCGAGCAGCTTCAATGACTGTAAGTACAACCCCTTCCCGTAGAGTATCTGCGCGTAATCCATCCACTCACGGATCTGAATGGCCTCACTTTTTCGCACCTGGATCAGCCGCAGGCTGGTCAGGATATGCTGGTAAAGGTGGCGCTTCAGATTGGAAAACTGACTCTTGCTGGTACCCTTCAGTTTTTTGCGTAAGGCATCTTCATCCAGTTCCCTGCTTTTGTCCAGGAGGTCAAATAGTTGCAGGAATTTAGCATCGCCTTCCCCCTGGATTCGCCGCACATAAAGGCGAAAATTGCGCTTCTCGGCCTTGGAAAGGGATTTTACCAGGGTAAACAAATGGTCGCCGTGGGAAATGGGCATAACAAGGCTTTTAGCGCAACATTTTCGGAATAAGGAGGATTGCCGTTTTTTCTGGAAAAAACCGACTCCTTTTTGGCAGAAGCTGAATAAACGGTCAATGATTTGGAATGACCGGTACGCAGCTCAGGAGCCTTTACCTTTGTGCATAACAAAGTACAAAAAATACGGCGTGGTGATTGCACGCTCAACCGTCATATTTACGAATGTAATCACGAACAAAAGCTCGATTCAAACGGCGATCACCAATGGGTAGTCACCGTCAAGATATTCTTAGTGAACGATTGGTCTTTATCAGGGGAGTACTACCAACTGTTTTGTCCTCAGCTCTATAGTACTCCCTTTTTTATTTGAGGTCGGGCATCGACCAATTCGTAAAGTGGTGATTGCCAAAGCCCAACCTCCCGGTACCGGGTAGTAAGTATAGGGTATTTGGATTTAAGCAAGTCCTACTACCCTGTACCCTATACTTATTGTGACATTCAGTTGTTTAGCAATTCCTTAGCCTGTCAACCTCACTTTAAGCTAAGTTTCATACCTGTGTAGGCCCTGATGCTACCCGCATCGGGGTTTTTTATGGGTGGAGAGTACCCTCAATTCGATTTCCAGAAATAGGGTGAGAACAGCACGAGGATAGTAAATATCTCCAACCGGCCAAGCAGCATCAGAAAGGAAAGAAACACCTTTACCGGACTGGAAAGCCAGGAGAAATTATCCACCGGTCCCACATCTCCAATACCAGGACCTACGTTTCCTATGGAGGTAGCAACCGCGCCGATCGAGGTCATAAAGTCCAATCCCAGTGCGCAGCAGATGATCGAACCAAAGACGAAAAGGAATAAATAGAGGAGTAAAAAGATAATGATGTGTGTAAGCGTTCGGCCGGGAACTACCGTACCGTTGAGCTTCAGGGGGACTACTGCCCGGGGGTGTAGTATCCGCTTAAACTCCAGAAAGGAGTTCTTAAAGAACACCAGGTGACGGATCAGCTTGATACCACCGCTGGTTGACCCCGCACAAGCACCCAGGAACATCATGACAAAGAACACCATGGTCAGGCCCGGGCTCCACGAGGTGTAGTCGGCCGATACATAGCCGGTGGTGGTAATGATGGAAACGATCTGGAAAAGACTATCCCGGAAAGCCTTTTCGAATGGGTTATGCGTAGCCTGGATCACACCGTAGGTGACGATCAGGGTGAGAAACCCGATAAGGATCAGGTAGGCTTTGAATTCGTCGCTCTGCCAAACCCGTTGCATACGCCCCTTCAACCCAAAGTAGATGACGGTGTAGTTGGTGCCCGCCAAAAACATGAATATAATAATGATGTACTGTACTGCCGGAATATCCCAGTGGGCCATGCTGGCGTTTTTGGTGGAAAAGCCACCCGTTGCCATAGTGGTCAGTGCGTGGTTGATAGCATCGTAAAAGGAAAGGCCCACCAATTTCAAGATGATGATGAGCAGCCCCGTTAGCCCCAGGTAAATGAACCACAGGCGCTTGGCTGTTTCCCGGATGCGGGGATGCAATTTATCGGAAGTTGGTCCCGGAGCTTCCGCCACAAACAATTCAATTCCACCAATGCCGAGCAATGGGAAAATGGCGACGGTAAGTACGATAATGCCCATACCACCAATCCACTGGGTCAGGCTGCGCCAGTACAAAATACCCTGCGGAGTTGATTCTATATCATTCAGGACACTGGCACCGGTGGTAGTCATGCCGCTAACGGTTTCAAAAAAAGCATCAACCGGATTGCTGATTACTTCACTGAATAAGTAAGGCAGGCTACCGAAGGTAACCATCGTGAACCACCCCAGGGCTACAATCAGATATCCTTCCCGCTTTTTGATGCCCTCATCGTCGCGGGGCGTGAAAAACCAAAGCGGTAGTCCAAAGCCAATATTTATGGCTCCGGCATAGATCAGCGGCCAGTGATCACCACTATCAAAATAAAAAGAGAAGGGTAGGCCCGTTAGCATCAAAACGCCCAGCATCATGAGCAGAAATCCTACAAAACGAGCAACGGGCTTGAGATTGATCATTACTAACGGAATAACTTTTCAAGGCGGGAAATGGCCTCGGGTAGCGCAAAAACGATCACCTTGTCATTGACCTGCAATACAAAGTCGCCATCGGGAATCAGGCTTTCGTCACCCCGGACCACACCACCAATAAGTGCGGTACTGGGTAAATGCAATTTAGCAATTGGGGTGCGGGTCAGACGATTTTTCTTGTGCACCACAAACTCAATCACTTCCGCATCGACACCCTGCATACTGGTAATCGCCTCGATCCGTCCCTTTCGTACATAACGGAAAATATTGTTGGCGGCGATCAACTTTTTATTGATCAGGGTATCGACTCCGATGCGTTGCGACAAGTGAATGTATTCCTTGTTCTCGACCTGAGCAATGGTTTTGAACACCCCATGATTTTTTGCCGTAAGGCTGGCAATAATATTGGTTTCGGAATTAGGCGTCAGGGCAATGAATGCATCCATATTATTCAGGCCTTCCTCCTCCATCAATTCAATATTGCTGGCCCGGCCGTTGATGATGAGGGTACTGTCGAGTTGCTCAGCCAGTTCTTTGCACCGCTCTTTATCGGCCTCGATCAAGGTCACGCTGTACTCCTGCTCCAATAATTTTGCCGTTATAAGTCCTAATTGCGTACCGCCCAGTATCATCACCTTACGCACTTTGCGACGCTGGATCCCGACGGTTTCTTCCAAGCGGCTGATCTGGTCGCGCTTGGTAATGAAATAAACGTGGTCACCCATGCGCAGGATGGTCTCCCCTTCCGGCATTATGGTGCGATTTCCACGCAGAATCGCGATCACATTCAGGTCAATGCCGTGCGACATCTCGTCCAGATCGCGAATGCGTACGTTCACTAAAGGGGATAACTCATTGATGGTGAAACCGACCAGATTGATCTTGCCGTCCTCGAATTCAAAAACGTCGGTAAATGAGCATTGAGCGACCAACCGATGAATCTCCTTAGCGGCTAGCTGTTGGGGTGAGATCAGCGCATCGATACCGAGGTCTTTGAAAATTTCGTTCTTGTCGTCTTCCAGGTATTCGCCCGAGCGCACGCGCGCAATAGTGCGCTTGGCTCCCATTCGCTTGGCCAGGATGGCCGTGATCATATTGGTCTTCTCACTGGTCGTTACGGCTAGCAATAGACCAGCTTGCTGAACATTGGCTTGTTCTAATACATCCATGGAGGAGGAATCGCCCCGCAGGGCGAGAACATCCAGATGGGTAGCAGCATAATCAAGAACTTCCTGGTTGGTGTCGATCAGGATAATGTCCTGATTTTCAAAGGACAATAGTTCCGCCAAATGAAACCCCACATCTCCTGCACCCGCAATAATTATCTTCATAGACCGCGCTGATCTTTATGACAAAAGGTTCGGACCGCCAAATGGTTTGATCCGGCCCTTTCCAAGAGTGGTGCAAATATCACATAAAGCCCCGTAACAATCTAATAAATATACCGCTTCCAAAAAGGTTTGGGCGAAGCCCAACCTTTTCACGTGAGTATTTACTCGACCCGAAGTGGTTTTGCTCCGCAGTACTTCGTGCTGGGACACCAAACCACTTCGTTGTCGGTATAGTAGCGATAATAGCGGCACAGGTGCTGATAGGCAGCGGATCGTTTTCATTTGCTTTCTACCTTCGCAGAGAAATCTTGCTGCAGGCTTTCGCCCAAAAATGGGTGAACTCATTGCGGGGAAGCTTGTCTTAATACTGTAACGTGAAGTTGGGGCTGAGTTGCTTGCAAAGTAACAGGATGTTACAACCTCTCGGAAATGTCATTTAATGCCAATCAATAGCTGAAGCTGGACGTATGAAAATTTTGATGGTTTGCCTGGGTAATATTTGCCGATCTCCCCTGGCTGAAGGAATTTTGAAAACAAAAATTGAGGAAAAAGGCCTGGACTGGAGCGTTGATTCGGCGGGAACCGGTAGCTGGCATATCGGTGAGCAGCCGGACCCGCGATCCATCGAAAAGGCCGATCAATACGGCATCGATCTTCGCCACCAGCGCGCACGGCAGATCAGACCAAATGATCTAAAGGAGTACGACCTGATTCTGGCTATGGATAGCTCTAATTACCAGGATATCATCCGCATCGCTCCCGACGACACCGAAAAAAAGGTGGAGTTGATTATGAATTACGTTCAGTCCGGACATAATCAAAGTGTCCCCGATCCTTACTGGGACGATGACGGCTTCGAGCAGGTCTACCAGATGCTGGACCAAGCCACCGACGCTATCATTGAAAAACACCTTTCCTAAGTCGGAAATCGGAGAGCGGAAATCGGAAGTGAAATATTTCCGCTTTTCGACCTCCGCTTTCCGATTTCCGACCTCCGATTTATTCAAAAGCTGCTTTCACGATCGCTTGCTGTGTATCATCGTGTTTCTTCTTAAAGCCGGTAGCGGGTGAAGCACTCGCTTTGCGGGTAATCTCCTCAAAATTGGCTTCCGGATACATGATTTTGAGGTAGCGCCAGGCCCCCATATTGGATGGCTCTTCCTGTACCCAAATCTTGTCGGCTTTATCGTATTTCTTCATCAGAGCGTCCAGTTGTTTCTTGGGTAGGGGATAGAGTTGCTCCAGACGAATGACGGCAACATCCTTGTGTTCCTGGTCCATTTTTTCCTGCAACAGGTCGTAGTATACCTTGCCGCTGCAAAAGACGGCCCTGCGGATTTTCTTGCCGCTGCGCGGACCTACTTCCGGGTCGTCAATGATTTCCTGGAAGCGGGTCTTGCCGGAGAACTCCTCCGGTGAGGATACACAGAGGGGATGACGCAAGAGCGACTTGGGTGACATGTGTACCAGTGGTTTGCGGAACGGGCGTGCCAGCTGACGGCGCAACAAGTGGAAAAAGTTAGCCGGAGTAGTGCAGTTAGCCACCGTAATATTGAATTCAGCACATTGCTGTAAAAAGCGCTCTAAACGTGCACTGGAGTGCTCTGGTCCCTGACCTTCGTAACCGTGGGGTAACAGCATAACCAAGCCACTCATCCGTTGCCACTTACTTTCAGCAGCTGTAATGTATTGGTCTACAATAGTCTGTGCACCATTGTAAAAGTCGCCAAATTGCGCCTCCCAGACGATGAGGGTATCGGGCGTTGCCAGGGAGTATCCGTATTCAAAACCCAGTACCGCAAACTCAGAGAGTAAGGAGTTGTAGATACGGAACTTCCCTTGTCCCTCGGCTATGCCGTCGAGTCGATTGATGGGGTGGAAAGTTTCATTGTCGTACAGGAGGGCGTGACGGTGGGAGAAGGTTCCCCGACGCACGTCCTGACCACTCATGCGCACGTCCTTTCCTTCGGCCAGTACGCTACCGTAAGCCATGAGCTCGCCCATAGCCCAGTCGAGTTTGTTTTCATCCAGGAGTTTCTTTTTCCCTTTGAAAAGGCGCTTCACTTTGGACAAAGGCTTGAAGTCTTTGGGCATATTGCCGATGTGGTCGATCAGGTGATCGCGCATTTCCTCCGTAAGTGCCGTAACCGGCGATTCGTCGTAATCCGAGGCATCGGTTATTTTTTTGAGCTGGCGCCAGGCCTGTTCGGGCTGCTGGTATTCGTAGGGTAATGGCTTTTCCTTCACCTCGTCGAGCCGGTCTTGCAGCAGCGACCAGAACTCATCCTCCATTTTTTCAGCCAGTTCTTTGTCGACGTCACCCCGGTCGATCAGTTCTTTGGAGTAAATCTCCCGTGGATTCGGGTGGTTGTTGATGATCTCGTACATCTCGGGCTGGGTGAATTTGGGGTCATCCCCTTCGTTGTGGCCGTGTTTGCGGTAACAAACCATGTCGATAAAGACATCATTATTGAATTTCTGGCGATACTCCACCGCAAATTCTACGGCGAACAAGAGAGCCTCGGGGTCGTCACCATTGACGTGTAGTACGGGAGCCTGGACTACGTTGGCCACGCCGGTAGAGTAGGTGGATGAACGCGCATCGTCGAAATCGGTGGTGAAGCCTACCTGGTTGTTAATAACGAAGTGCATGGTGCCACCGGTGTAATAACCTTCCAGTTGACTCATTTGCACCGTTTCGTACACAACGCCCTGGCCGGCGATGGCCGCATCTCCGTGAATGAGGATAGGCAGGATCTTATCGTAGTCGCTTTTGTAAAGCAGGTCCGCTTTGGCCCGGGCAAACCCTTCTACTACCGGATCGACCGATTCGAGGTGGCTGGGGTTGGGGACCAATTTCAATTGTACGGAGTGGCCACCCGGAGTATCTACCTGAGAGGAATAACCGAGGTGGTATTTAACGTCTCCGTCGCCGAAACTCTGGTCGGGAACAGCAGTACCCTCAAATTCATTGAAAATGTGCTCATAGGTTTTTCCCATGATATTGGCTAATACATTGAGTCGTCCGCGGTGAGCCATGCCAATAACCACCTCTTCGACTCCGTGGGCGGCTCCGTGGTTGATCATGCCGTCGAGTGCCGCAATGGCACCTTCACCACCTTCCAGCGAGAACCGCTTCTGACCGATGTATTTGGTGTGGAGAAATTTTTCAAAGACTTCCGCTCCGTTCAGTTTCTCTAGCAGGCGGCGTTTTTTCTCGAGGGGGATATTGAAACTTTGGTCGGGCTGGAGCGATTCGATGCGGGCCCGGATCCAGCGGCGTTTTTCGCGGTCCTGGATGTGGTGGTATTCAAAACCGATGTTTCCGCAATACACCTTGCGCATATGTTCCACGATCTGGCGCAGGGTCGCGTTTTCAAGACCAGCCTCCCGGCCAGCTCTAAAAACGGTGTCGAGATCGGCATCGGACAGGTCGAAGTCGGCAAGATCGAGGTGCGGGGATCGATCACGGCGTTTTCGAATGGGGTTGGTCGTTGATAATAGGTGTCCGCGATTACGATAGGCCTTAATCAGGGCCAATACCTGAAATTCTTTGGGACTGAGGGTTGTCGTACCCCCTTCGACATGACCGTTAGAAGATTGGGAATAGTCAAAGCCTTTAAAAAAGGCACGCCAGCTTTCCTCTACCTGATTGGGATCTGCCAGGTAGTTCTCGTACATCTTTTCGATATAGGAAGGGTGGGCATTAGCAAGAAAAGAATAGTCGCTCATGGTATCCGGAAGTAATTATTAGTACTTGGTTGTTTTCAGTGAGAACAAGTGATGGTCTTACCTGGTTTCCCGGCTTTCGCCAAAAAAAGGAGGTAATTAAGGTGCAAATAAACACCCCTGTAGTTTATATGCAAATATACCGAGCAGGAAGTGTACGCAAGTCGGGTTTGAAATAATGCTTTCCCCGGCCGCCGGAGAGGGGGAGAGGGAGAAAGGGGGATTAGGAGATAGGGGGACTGGGGGATTTCCGATTTCCGATTTCCGATTTCCGATTTCCGATTTCCGATTTCCGATTTCAAGGAAGCTCTTTCTTTTTTAAAAGGTTTTATTTACCTTTGCACTCCGATAAAACTGAAGTGGGGGGTAACCCTCAATAATTGTAAATTCTACCATACGTTATGGCACAACATAAATCAGCTAAAAAACGGATTCGTCAGGAAGCTAAACGTCGCATCCATAACCGCTACTACAAAAAATCAGCTCGCACAGCCATCAAAAAACTGCGTGAGATGACTGATAAAGCAGAAGCTGAAAAGTATCTGCCCAAAGTAGTTTCTCAGATCGATCGTCTGGTTAAGAAAGGGACCTGGCATAAATCCAAGGCTTCCAACCTGAAAAGCAAGCTGACTAAGTACGTTAACAGTCTCTAAGCCAGTCTGTTAAACACTGCTAGTCCGCAAAGTGTATTCTGGTATCTAACCGGAATACACTTTTTTTGTTGTATATTGCAAACGAACGTTCATTCGTAAAGATAGGAGTTTCCTGTTATGGCTACATTTCACAAGTTGCGCGTTAAAGAAGTACGTCCCGAGACCAGCGATTGCGTATCGGTTGCCTTTGATGTTCCCGAAGAGCTGGCCGACCAGTTCGATTTCATTCAGGGACAATACCTGACCATTAAGACGAAAATCGAAGGGGAGGAGGTACGCCGATCCTATTCCATTTGCACTGCTCCTCAGGATAAGGACCTGCGAGTGGCTATTAAAAAAGTGCCGGGAGGTGCGTTCTCTACGTACGCCAACGACATCCTGGAGGCGGGGTCGGAATTAGATGTGTTGGAGCCCGCCGGGCGATTCTACACACAACTCGACCCGTCTCACGAAAAGCACTACGTCGGTTTTGCGGCGGGGAGCGGGATCACGCCGGTCATGTCCATCCTGAAGACCATTTTACAGGCCGAGCCCAAAAGTCAGTTCACGCTGTTTTACGGCAATAAAGGAAGTGATTCCATTATCTTCCTCGAAGAATTAGAGGCCCTGAAGAACAAGTACCTCGGCCGCTTGAGTATTCACCATGTGCTGAGCCGGGAGCAGACAGGAAGTGACCTTTTTTACGGACGTATTGACGGGGAAAAAGCTGCGACCTTTTTTCAAAAGATCCTTAGTCCGGAAATGGTTGACGATATTTTCCTATGTGGACCAGAGCCCATGATCCTGGGCGTACGCGACCAACTGGAAGCAGCCGGCGTCACCGCTGAGCAGATACACTTCGAGTTGTTTACCAGTAGCCTGGCACTGCAGGAGCAGGCGCGCAAAAAACGCGAGGAGCGAGCTGCTGCACAAGAGGCATTCGATGCGCACATCACTATCCAGCTCGACGGCAATATTCTGGAGTTTCCCATGCGTTCCGACGATGATTCTATCCTGGACGCTGCCCTGAAAACCGGAGCCGATTTGCCCTTTGCCTGTAAAGGCGGTGTGTGTTGTACCTGCCGGGCTAAAGTGGATGCCGGAGAAGTAGACATGCTGATCAACTACGCCCTCGAACCCGATGAAGTGGAAGCGGGCTATGTCCTCACCTGCCAGTCTATACCCAAGACGAAGGAGGTGACCATCAACTATGACGCCTGACTTATGGAAACAGTCGTATCGGAAAAAAAACAACGTATTCTGGAGGCCGCTGCCTGCCTGTTCAGGGATAAAGGCTACTCCGCCACCTCGATGCGGGACCTGGCCGGAGCCGTTAATCTGAAAGCGAGCTCCTTGTACAACCATATTTCTTCAAAAGAAGAGATCCTGCAAGAAATCTGCCTGGCAAATGCAAGTCGATTTCATAGAGGTATGGAGCAAATCCGGGAATTACCCGAGGATGATCCGCAGGGCCGGCTGGAAGCGCTATTGAAACTCCACATCCGGATTGCGACCCAGGATGTTACTTCTGTTACCTCATTCAACGATGAATGGCGTCACTTATCAGAACCCTACCTGACCCAATTCCTGGATATGCGCCGGGCCTACGAATCATTTTTCCGCAGAGTAATTCGAAAAGGTACTGAGCAGGGCCTGTTTCGCCCCGCCGACGAAAGCGTAGTCCTGTATTCACTCATCTCTTCCCTGCGCTGGTTGTACGACTGGTATGAACCAGGAAAGCGGCTGGCACCTGCTGACCTGGAAGAACAGTTGATACCCCTGTTGATCCGCGGTATTTTGGTTGGGTGAAGGGTTCAAGGTTCACGGTTCACGGTCCAAGGTTCACGGTCCACACCTTCATTTGTACGGGCTGCTGCGTACAACAGGCCACAGCTTTTTAGGGTTAAAGGCCTTCCCTGCCGGAATAATCTCTGTATGGGTGCAGGTAGTTGAAAGCC
>JASBTH010000568.1 GCA_030148525.1 Saprospiraceae bacterium
TTCTTGCTACCCATAGCTTGCCCCTAGCGGGGCATTTTTTAACAAGCACATGGCGCACCTACCGGCAAGCTCCCCATGCTTCTCGGCTTCTTGCTGCCCTCAGCTTGCTCCTGACAGGGCATCGTATAACTGTCCCGCCAGGGACAAAACATCGGTAGAAACAGGCCGACCTTGCTCCTAATGAGGAAAGCAGCGAATGTCCCGCCAGGGACAAAACATCGGTAGAAACAGGCCGACCAATTGCACGGGCGTGCCGTCAGGTACGCAAGATGCCACATATAGGCAGGACTCTCAAAAAATGCTATATTATCGGTCAGCAAAAACCACTTAATACCTTGAACAGCAACTTCCACTTTTTACGGGAAGGCTGGCCCCGGATATACGAAACGGCCCGCACTGCCGAGCAGAACGCCATTGTCGCACCCGTCACCGGGGCGATATACGCCCGTATGTGCCTGGAGCTAATGGTCGATTGGCTCTACCAAAACGACCAGGACCTCGATCCACCCTACCAGTCCACCCTGAGTGCCCGCCTTAAGGAGGATACCTTTCAGCAGTTGTTTAATCAGCGTATTCTGCGTGAACTGAATTTCATCCGCAAGGGTGGTAACCTGGCCGTCCACAGCTACAAATCAGATACCGAAAAAACGGTTGCGGCCATCAAGTACCTGCACCATTTCTGTCGAATTGTCTACCGCTGGTACAGCGAGGTGGAGGATACCTCTACTACCTTTATTGAAGACTATATACCGCGTTCCGGGCCCGGCGAGAAAAGTCGCCAGGAATTAGCGCGTATCCGCGAAGAGTTCGATCACAAACTCGAAGCCCTGGAAACAGAACGCAACCAACGCGAACTGGCCGAAGCGGAGCTCGACAAACTACGGGCCGAATTGGCCACCCTAAAAGAACGCAAAGAAGAGCGGCAGGAGAACCTCCCCATTCCGGAAGCCCCCCTCAGCGAAGCAGAGACACGGCGTATCTACATCGATCAGGCCCTGCAGGAAGCAGGGTGGGACCCCGCAGCGGCTCAGGTGCGCGAATACCCGGTACATGGCATGCCCAAGTCCGTCAATGCCTCCGGCACCGGTAAGGCCGACTACGTACTATGGGGTGACGACGGGCGTCCCTTAGCCGTGGTAGAGGCCAAGCGCACCTCCGCCGATGTCGATCGGGGAAAATACCAGGCGCGGGCCTACGCCGATGCGCTGGAACAGATGCACGGGCGACGTCCCGTCATTTTCTTCACCAACGGGTACGAGATCTACTGTTGGGACGATGCCTTCGACAGCCGGGAGCGGGAGGTAGCGGGATTCTTCACCCGCGAAGAACTGGCTTTGATGATTCAGCGGCGGACCGAACGACACGATCCACGCCAATTTCCGGTCGACCCGCACATTGCCGGTCGACCCTACCAGCAAGAGGCGATTCAGCGCGTGCTTGATACCTACACCACCGACTACCAGGGACAGCTACGGGCCAATCGACGGGCCGCCCTCGTGGTGATGGCTACTGGTGCCGGGAAAACCCGCACCTCCACCGCACTGGTCGACATTTTGGTGAAGGCCAACTGGGTAAAGCGGGTACTATTCCTGGCCGACCGCAAAGCACTGGTCAAACAAGCAAAAAAAGCCTACGGTACCCACCTGCCACGCCTGTCTGGTATCAACCTCACGGAGGAAGATGAAGACCACACTACACGGCTGGTCTTTTCCACCTACCCCACCATGATGAACCGCATCGACAGTGCCCGAAAAGAAGACGGGGCCCTGTATACTCCCGGTCACTTTGATCTTATTATCGTCGATGAGGCCCACCGCTCGGTCTATCAAAAATACCGGGCCATCTTTGCGTATTTCGATGCGTTACTCCTGGGCCTCACAGCTACACCCCGCGAAGAAGCGGATAAAGATACCTACGAGTTGTTCGGGCATCAGCAGGGCGATCCGGCCTTTGCCTACGAGCTCGAGGAGGCAGTAGGTGAAGGCTACCTGGTACCACCCCGTGGCAAAGAAGTCGACATTCAGTTTTTACGCAAAGGGATCAAGTACAAGGAGCTGTCCGAAACTGAGAAGGCGGAATACGAAGCAACCTTTCGCGACGAAGAGGGGCAGATGCCCGAAGAGATCAGTGCGAAGCAGATCAACCAGCGCCTCTTCAATCACGATACGATCGTAAAGGTGATCGAAACCTTTATGGAACAGGGTATCAAAGTAGAAGGTGGCGATAAAATCGGGAAGACCATTGTATTTGCCCGCAACCATAAACACGCCAAGAAAACACTTAAGGTTTTTTACGAACTGTACCCGCACTTACCACCCGATTTTTGCGTCGTCATTGATCATCACGAAAAGATGGCGGACAGTCTTTTAGAGAACTTTGAAGAAGCTGACCAATTCCCGCAGATTGCCATCTCGGTCGATATGCTCGACACCGGGATCGACATCCACGAGATCGTCAATCTGGTCTTTTTCAAGCCGGTGTACTCCTACGCCAAATACTGGCAGATGATCGGTCGGGGTACCCGCTTATGTCCCGATCTGTTCGGTCCAGGCCAGGACAAAACGGAGTTCTACGTATTCGATTTTTGCGGGAACTTCGCCTTTTTTGAGCACAACCCCCAGGGTATACAAACCAGCGTGCCCAAGTCGCTTTCGCACCAATTATTCGCACACAGATTGCAACTGGCCCTGCAACTCCAGCAAGAAACGGACACATCGTTGGATGATTTACGCCATGAGTTGCTGGATCACTGCTACGAGCAGGTACGTGACTTGCATAAAATACGAGATACCACCTTCCGCATTCGCCAGCAACGCCCCCTGATCGACGAATTTGCCGACCGGACCCGCTGGAGTATGCTCTCCTACGATGACCTGCAGCGCCTGACCGACCAATTGGGGCCTTTAGTTGGTGCCGGAGAGAGCCCGGAACAAGCCCGCCGGTTTGACTTATTGGTCTTACAAGCCCAACTATTTCAGGTGGATGCCACGCCCTCGTACAGTATTGCCCCGGCACGAATACAGGCCATAGCGCAACAACTGAGCAAACTGGGGAATGTACCGGCCGTGCGTAATGAAATGACCTTGATTCGGCAGCTTACGCAAAAAAATTACCTGCAGGAACTTCAGGATCCCGTAGAGCTGGACCGGATTCGGACTTCACTCCGCAACCTGGTCCATATCATCCCCAAGCAACAAACCAAACCGCTGCACACGAATTTCACCGATACGGTAATCGGTGTGCGGGACAGCGGCCCGATGCAAACCATGGAAACGCTGGAGAACTATCGCCAACGGGTAAATCAATATCTTCAGGCCCATACCGACCACCTCGCTATTCGAAAACTGCGCAATAATACCCCCATCACATTAGAGGAGTTGGATTCCCTGGAAGAGCTGTTATTCTCCGAGGAGGGCCTGGGCAGCCGGGAACGCTACCAACAGGTTTATGCCGATAAGCCCATCGGTCATTTCATTCGCTCGGTACTTGGCATGGAAGAGGAGGCGGTAAAAGTAGCCTTTGGCGATTTCCTTAACCGTACCAACCTCCGGGCTGATCAAATTCAGTTTTTACGCAAGCTGGTCCAACTATTCACGACCAACGGCATTCTGAAGTTACAACGTCTGCAAGAAGCACCTTTTACCACCATCCACGACATGGGTTTATTCGGCATCTTCCCGGACGAGGGCGATCAGCGCAGGATCGTTGAGATCATCCGGGAGATTAACCGGAATGCGGGGTGAGCAGATTACTGCCCGGCAGGCAATCCCCGCAATCGCATACCCAAGCCCTTTGCTGTCTTTTCACAGCGCTCCGCAATGGATTCATCGATGTAGGAATAGGCACCACCAACAGCTTTTGCTTCGCTATTACCCTCCCAAACAACATCACCTCCTCGATCCCAAATTTTTGCGGAAGCAAAAACCGCCCGGGTTTCCACATTAACAGCTGAACCAGCAGTGTATAACGAAGAAATACAACTTCCCTGACACTTGTGACAATCAACAATAATTAATAACCGGACTATTCATTTAGACGCCGCCATACAAGGAATACTATATGTGTCCAAGAAAAAAGAAACGTTTTATTATTCGATATTCGGGAGTCGCAAATCGTATATTTTTGGCATTAATCCAAACCTCCTTTACCTAACTGCACCCTCCATGAAACACCTCCTCTACCTATCCCTCCTGACCCTCCTCAGCTGCCAG
>JASBTH010000570.1 GCA_030148525.1 Saprospiraceae bacterium
ATCTTGCGTAAAGCCAGCTTGTTTCCCAACCTCTTCCAGCACAAACTCGTCCATCGACAAAAAAGCATAATCCCCTTCCTGCTTATCCGCAAAAAAGTAGTCGACAATCGCTTTGTTAATTTGTTTGTACATAGTCTTATCAAAAGTTTCACCTACACGCCCACCATCCCACACTCCTCCCCTACCCCACTCACATGCAACCGCCAAATTGCCCGACTGCACGCTACGTAGAGCAAAGCCGCCTGCGCCCGGTCAAATTCCGCCAGGCGATCGGCCGACCATTCCTGGTACCCGTTCGGACGGCTGGGGAAGGTCTCCGCGCTGATGCCCGTGAGGAAGACGATCTTATACTCGTGCCCCTTCAGGTTGTGCAGAGTGGATAACACCACACCGTTTTGGTCACCCTCCGATCTGCTGCCGCGCACCTTGCGGTAGGGTATGTCGGTGGCGTGAATTATCTTGGCCAATTCATTCACGTTACGGGTACGCAGGCAACCAATGGCAATTTCGGAAGGAGCGACGGTGTCGGTGGCTTCCGGATCGGTGTACGACTTTATTCGCTCGAAGATGGCTTCCAGCTCTTTATCCTGTTCCCCGAATAGGTCGTACGTAGGCTTGGCTCCCTGACGCAGGGATATGTACCCATCCTTCCGGGCCTGCTCGCCATCGAAATCCTCAAAATCCAGATCGAGAATGGGACGCAGGGCCTGCCGACGAATTTGCTCCGTAGTACGGTAGTTGATCTTCAGTTTGCGGCTTCGCTTTCCTCGTATGTGTATACGTACCTTACTGAAGTTGGTGATGCCGGAGTATATCTTTTGCAGGGGATCACCCACCAGGAACAGGTCATTGTCATCATGGGGAGCCAGGGCCCGGAGCAAACGCAATTTGATGAGCCCCAGATCCTGGATCTCGTCGGCCACCACGTGCCGGAACGGACGCTTTTCCGGATGTGTATCCAGGTACGACGACACATTATTATACAGGCGCCCCAAGTGCTGGTAGCCCATTTCCGATAGTTTCTCCTCATACTGCTGCAGCACCTTCCAAATCGCCTCCCGCTGCTTACTGCCCAACCGGAAACCGCGACCGGTACGCTGTACCTGTTGGTAATCCGACAGGCTCTGACAATCGTACCCCAAGACGATCTCGGTATATTCATCCAGGATATCTTTACCTGACATCTGATCGAATAACCCCGCCTGGAAGAGCAGGTTCTCCAGAATTCCTTCGGCCACATCCTGCTTATCAGTGTATTCCAGGATCCCGACCCGGCCAGACAGGATTCCGTATTCCCGGGCCAGCTGATTGACCAACTTATCTAGGTTGGTAACCCGGATCTTACTCATGTCGGCTCCCAAAGAACGCAGATCGCGCTCCAGGGACTCCGTCAGGGATTTCGTGAAGGTGGTAAACAAGATCAGTCCATCGCCCTGGTGACTCAGGTATTTGGCCCGGTGCAAGGCCGCCACCGTCTTCCCCGTTCCGGCACCACCGGTCACCGCAGTGATGAAATCCTGGGAATTCAGCACATGATGAACGGCGCTTGCTTGCTCCTGGGTGAGCTGTTCGTTCTTGATTCGGTAATCAGGATGAATGGGCTCAAATGCACCTTTCCCGCGACGAGTCGTATTCCGCAAATTGCGCTCCTCTTGGATCGCCTCAGCCGTTGTCATGAGGATCTCTTTGGAATTGGGGATTGCCTTAGTTCGAATATCCTTACGATCCTCCAGTGCATTCCTGAAGCTTTCCGGGGTAACTGATCCCAATCCTCTTTGGAGTCCAATGGTCATCAGCTCTTTTTCGCTGACTACTGACTTTCTTTCGAGAACATGATCAAGAGCATAGTCAACGCTCTCTTTAGGGCTAAGTCGATCTTTTTTCTTTTCAATAGCACGATCCCGATAAGAGCCATCCCAACCGCCAGTTGGCGGTGAATCCTTGGCATTAACCAGCAATTCCAACTCCCGATCCGTGAGCCTGGAGCGCCACTGCATGGCCAGCTCATCCCGCTCAAAACCGGTTCGCTTGGACGCCCTGGTTTTGGCTCCCAGCTCGGCCTTATCTTCATCATAACTGAGCCCCAATTGCTCCGCTTTATCATTGATCTGACGGGTACGATTGGAGAACTTATCGATGGTCGATCGCTCAAATCCAGCCAGTTCAAAGTGCTTATCCGAAGGCTCAATTTGGTAGCCGACTTGCTGTAATTTGTCCGCTAAGCGAGAATGAAAAACCGTCTCGAAATAGGGTGCATCCGCCTTTATGTCGCCAAATTGAGCGGCCTTGATTCGGTCCTCTTTTTGGTCATAAGTGGCGTTGAATACAAAGACATGTTGATGCAGATGTGGGTCTGGAATACCACCCACCGGCCGAGCTTCTTCATGGGTGAAAGTAGCCCAAGCCAGGTTTTCCGTTAGACGATTATCGTTCTTTCCATTGCTTCTGACACGGGTAGCTGCATGCTCTTCGATCTCGGTCATCGTCTCCTGGATGGCACCGTTGAA
>JASBTH010000575.1 GCA_030148525.1 Saprospiraceae bacterium
TTTTACCGAGTTAGAACCCGACGGTAGTCCCGGTCGCATTAAGCCATTTAGCATGGAGCTGAATTCTCCCTGGCACGAAGGACCGGTGACCTTTACGAAGGACTATAAGACCGTCTATTTTACCCGCAACAACTTTAATTCGGGAGGTGCCGTGACCAATAAAAATGGCCGGGTAGTACTAAAGATCTACAAAGCGGAAGGGGGGCCCTACACCGACTGGGCGAATGTGCAGGAAATGCCATTCAACGGAGAATCGTTCACGACGATGCACCCAACCCTGCATCCCGATGGTCAGCAGCTTTATTTTGCCTCGGATCGTCCCGGTGGCTTCGGTAAAAATGATATTTATATGGTGGAGATGATCAATGGCAAGTGGTCGGAACCCATCAACCTCGGTCCGGGAATCAATACAGCCGGTAATGATGTATCTCCCTTTTTCCACGAAAGTGGGTACTTTTTATTCGCTTCCGACGGCCATCCCGGAGAAGGTGGTATGGACCTCTATATGGTCGACATGGGGGGCAAACGCTGGGGACAACTTACTAACCTGGGTACTCCTTTTAACACGCCCGACGACGATTTCGGCTTTCTGATGCACCCTTCCGGAACGCGCGGGTATTTCTCTTCTAACCGCCAGGATGGCCTGGGGAAGGACGATATCTACCTTTTTACCGTTCCCGACGGCTTGGGTGGGGTACAGGTAGTAACGGATGTTAAGTCGCAAATCCGCGTTTGGGACGAACGATCCCGCCGGACGCTGGAAGGTGTGAATGTATTTGTTAAAGAAACAGATTCTTTCGGAGAGCGGATTCGGACGAACTCAACGGATCTCTCCCAAACGATAACCATCCAGGAAGCGCTGGATGATCCCGACCTATTGGGGGCACCAACTTTTATCACCGGCCAGCGGGGTAGTGGGAGTGTACAGTTGGACCCCGAAAGTGCTTATACCATTATTTTTGAAAAAGACGGATACGAGACCAAGCAAATTGGCTTGTACGCCGGCGGTATGCCGCCGGCCATCGACGTGAAGTTGGCGGCTATCGAATGTATCCGGCTACAGGGAATACTGGAAAATGTAGAAGGGGGCGTAGTTGGTGGCGCCCAGGTAACCATCCAAAACAGTTGTACCGGACTGGCGGAAACGGTAGAAAGCGCACCTAACGGCAAGTATGAATACTGCTTGGAAATCGGTTGTTCCTTTACGATTTCTGCTCAGAAAGATGGCTTTATGTCGGCCTCTACGGCCGTGTCGACGGAGTACTTGCGGGGAAATCGCTTGTTCCGGGCGAACTTACGGATGAAACCATCCGGCGAAGTGCGTCAGAAGGGACCGGCAGTAGAACGCGGTAGTATTTTCGTGTTAGAGCAACTGACGTTCGAGCGTGGCTCGGACCGGATTACCCCGGGACGAGAGGAATCTGTCTACGCATTGGCCGATCTGCTCCAACGGCATCCTTCTCTGGAAATAGAGATCGGGGCCCATACTGATGCCCGTGGTGAAGCTTCCTACAATCAACGATTGTCGCTACGTAGGGCTGAGCGGATCAAACGCATGTTGGTTGACCGCGGTATTTCCGCAACGCGGATTATTGCTTTTGGTTACGGGGAAAATCAGCCCCAGAATCACTGTGCGGAGGGTATTCCCTGCTCCGAGGAAGAACACCGGGAAAACCGCCGTATTGAGGTGAAAATCCGCAAAGGAGCGGAAGGACTGACCGCCGACCAACTGGAGGGGAACCTGGTAAAAGGTCGCCGGTAATATGCGGGCACAGATTGCGGACACCCTACGATTTTTGCGAAAGCTAAGCTGGAAAAGGCTTTGGAATATGGTGCTGGTGGTACTGTCGTATTACCTGACCCGGCTTACGCGAAAACCACTACAATGGGGCTTACCCATAACCATATCTGTAGAACCCACCACTGCTTGTAACCTGCGCTGCCCGGAATGTCCGAGTGGCTTGCGTCAATTTACCCGTCAAACGGGAAACTTGAAACCCGACTTCTTCCGGTCGATTATAAATGAACTGGGTGACCGGCTAACGTATCTCATTTTTTACTTCCAGGGTGAGCCCTATATCAATCCCGATTTTTTGGATATGGTGGATCTTGCATCCGACCGTGGACTGTACACCATCACCTCGACCAACGGGCACTTCCTCAACGATGAGAACGCCCGGCGAACAGTTGCCTCCGGCCTGGATCGCCTGATTATCTCGGTCGATGGTACTACTCAGGAGGTGTACCAACAGTACCGGAAAGAGGGCCGTCTGGAGGTAGTTCTGCAGGGGGCCCGCAACGTGGTAAAATGGAAACGCAAGCTTAAATCAGCTACTCCCCACGTGATCTTTCAATGCCTGGTGGTACGACCCAACGAACACCAACTGGATGATCTGCACACCCTGGCCCGGGAGGTGGGCGTAGACAAAGTGTTGCTGAAGACCGCCCAGGTATATGACTACGAGCACGGTAACCCGCTGATTCCGACGCAGGAGAAATACGCGCGCTATGCCCGTCAGGCGGATGGTACCTACCGGGTCAAGCACCGCCTGCTCAATCATTGCTGGAAGCTTTGGCATGCCTGCGTGATCACCTGGGATGGTCTGGTGGTGCCTTGCTGCTTCGATAAAGATGCAAAACATCGACTCGGGAACCTGCGCAATCAGTCATTCCGTTCAATTTGGCAGGGATCGGCCTACCGGAGGTTTCGCCAACAGCTTCTGCAGGGGCGCGACCAGATCGATATTTGCACGAACTGTACGGAGGGTTGCAAGGTATGGACCTAGTCGATTTTTTTGTAAAAAAATTTTATTTCGGAGAATCACCGCCAGTATTTCTTAACAATATGCTTACGAGGTTTTTGCCGCTTTCTAGTCCGAAAGAATATTCAATAACAGGAAAAAGTTTTCCGGCACCCTGGCTAGTGGTCAGGTTATCCAAATATTAAGGTAGGTTAAATTTGATTTTACGTTAAAAAACCTGCAACTTTGTAGGTGTTCGCTTTTGTCAAAAAAACAGGCCCTATTCCACGGGGTTTCCTCCTAATCAGCGATATACACGTCCTGCCTTAGGAAAAAGCGAGAGTGAAAATCACTTAATAGCACATTAATGGTC
>JASBTH010000576.1 GCA_030148525.1 Saprospiraceae bacterium
GATGGCGAAAATGTCTAGAATTTGGTTCTCACAAAGCCTTTTTTGAGCTTCGTAGCATGGCTACGGGGCGAAAAAAGGCTGCAGTGAGGTTCAAATAATAGACATTTGCAGTCCAAAGGATAAATCCCAAACACGCTCTTAGTTAGCCCTTTCCGTTACCGCCTACCAGCACCCAGGGCGTATCGGGACTCAGGTCATTTTTGAGGCGATGATACAACTTCACGAAACGCGCAGCCACGGCGATGAGGTCCTTGGTTTCCAGTAACAGGTTAAAGAATAGAATACTATTACGGGCACTGTAAGCCTGTTGCTGAATACCACGCGACTGTAGAGCCAGCAACTCCTCGATCTTGTCAAAGAGTGGCTGCTTAGCTTTCAACAGCCGTGGCAAGTTGGTGTAGTCCTCCGTGCGGATAATCGCTGCTGACTCGGCCAGAAAAGCCTTTACATCTCTACTAAGACTTTCCAGGGCTTCGGCCTGCACTTGGGTCAACGGCAACAGAACGTCGTTGACATGCTGGAATGCTGATTCAACGATGAAATTAGCCGATTGCGAAATGTCTTGCTCCAGGTCGTAAGCCAGCAAGTAGGTCCGGCTGCCTTCACCCATTTCCTCCTTGATACGGCGGATAGCTCCGTAGAAGGTAAATTTAAACTCATCCGTATTCGATTTGAGCTCGACCATGGATTCCCGTGCTTTCTGCAGCGTTTTCAGATCCTCATTGATCAACCCCCGAACGGTCAGCTCATAGCTTTTCTCTATAGTACTTAAGCCTTTGGCCGCCTGTTGACAAGTTTCCTGTATGATTTGCTGAGCGGGGACTAATTCCCCTTTTTTGCGGGCAGCTATAATGCGGGCTTTTTTCTTTTCACTGCGGCGATGGTATAAGAAGGTATTGGCAATGAACAGCAGGGCCAGCACCAATAATCCGGCTACGGCGTATCCCCGGAAATTGAACAGACACCAGGCAAAAATACCCGCCACCGTGAAGGCCGAGAAGGCCGTCAGGAACCACCCGCCAATCACATTGAGTACACCCGACACCCGGTAAACAGCACTATCGCGGCCCCAGGCACGGTCGGCCAGCGACGTCCCCATGGCCACCATAAAAGAAACATAGGTGGTGGAAAGAGGTAATTTCATCGACGTCGCAATGGCGATCAGGATACTGGCCACGGTCAGGTTAACGGAGGCACGCACCAGGTCGAAAGCCGGTGGGTCGTACTCCTTGCCGTACTCCGCTTTATGATTGACCGGCTCAAAGGCCGCATCAATCTTTTCCTGCCATTTATCGGGCACCTTCTTACCCGTATTTCTGGACAGGCGGTTACCCAGGCGAACGATCCCGCGAGCCAGTGCATTAGAGGAGAATCGCTCCAGGCCTTCGGATTGTCTACCGAGATTTACCTCGGTTTCCGTTACTGATTGGGCTTTTTTGGATAACCAAAGCGTCACTACCATGATGATGCCGGCAATAACCAGCATGTAGGTTTTAGCGGGGTATTTTGCGGCCAGGGCTGTCATCAAAAAGGTATCCGGTGATTCGGCGGAGGCCGACCAGGCATTGTAGGCTTCAAAGCCCGCCAGCGGCACCCCAATGAAGTTCACCAAATCGTTACCGGCAAAGGCCATGGCCAGGGAGAAAGTGCCGGCCAGTACCACGATCCGCAAGATATTGGCGCCCGCCCGATCCAGGATAAAGGCAACCAAAGTCATCACTGCAAAGGCGATTAGCAGCAGTAGGACAGTATTTTGCGATGTCCAGGCCGTAAAGGAAGCGGGAATGAATGAAGCTCCTTTTAGTCCTTTAATCAGCAGAAAATAGAAAATAGCTGCCAGGCTGATCCCCGTCCAGATAACACCAACGGTTTTGACGTTTTTCTGGAAATTGAAGGTGAATAGTAACCGCGTCAGATACTGTATGATGGCCCCCACGGTAAAGGCTACCCCCACCGACAGGAATATCCCGACAATTATAGTTAGGGCACTTCCCGAATTAATATAAGTTCCAACCGCTGCCAGTCCATCGCCATTATTCATCACCTTGATGACCGCCATCGCCACCGATGCACCCAGCAGTTCGAAAACAATGGAAACTGTAGTCGATGTAGGTAATCCGAAGGTATTAAACAGATCGAGCAGGATAATATCGGTCAGCATGACCGCCAGAAATATGAAGATGACCTCGGTAAAGGTGAAGAATTGTGGATTGAAAATACCCTTGCGTGCTACTTCCATCATACCACTGGCGAAGGTCGCTCCAATCACGATACCGACACTGGCCACGATCATAATGGTGGTGCGGTTAGCAACTTTGGAGCCAATGGCGGAGTTGAGGAAGTTTACGGCATCGTTACTAACACCTACCACCAAATCGGTCACTGCCAAAAAGAAAAGCAGGACAACGACAATGAGGAATAATTCCATATAGCTGACTTCTGGTTGGTTTCTTAAGTTCCCTTCTTTGGGGTGCAAAAATAGTCAGCGAATGTGAACTGTAGGTTAACTAGCCCTTGCACACAAGCAGTTGTGAGGCCGGTAAATTGACCGTACTTTAGCTGCTATGGATGCCACACAGTCAACACTTTCCGATCGTTACTCCTCTATTCCAGCTGGCCATTTAGCCGCCTTTCCGGAGCTAATAGCTGCGCAGAGTACCCGCCACGGTGGGGTCAGTCCGGCGCCCTATGCTTCTCTGAATCTGGGACGCTACACTCCCGATTCCATGGAGCATGTCCTTGCTAATCGCCAGCATTTTTTTACCACTTTGGATTGGCCACCCGAGGCCTTTGCCGAGTCACACCAAGTCCACCAGGATCAGCTATTAAGGGTGGAGGAACCCGGTTCCTGGGAGGGTTTTGACGGCATGCTTACGCAAAAAAAAGGGCTTGCCCTGACCATTACTGTGGCCGATTGCTGCCCCGTTCTGCTCTACGATCCGGTAACCGAATCTATCGGAGCTGCCCACGCGGGCTGGAAAGGAACGGTGGCCGGTATCGCCCGCAAACTAGTCTGGCGAATGCAGGCCGATTTTGGCGTAAGCCCATCCGACATCTACGCCTGGACGGGTGCTTGTATCACGCCCGACCACTACGAAGTCGACGCCGACGTGGCCAATCAATTCCCGGAAGATCATAAGCAATGGGTGGAGGAACGCCGTAAATTTTTATTGGATGTCCCCGGAGCCAATGCTGCTCAATTGCGGGCAGCGGGCGTCAACCGTTTGGAGCAGGCAGCCTTTTGTTCTTATCGCGATCATGAACATTTCTTTTCCCACCGCTACGATCGCGGAAAAACCGGACGTGGCTGGGCAGTGATCGGGATGCGCCCCTGATTACTACAACGATTGCAACATAGCCTCCACAGCCAGGCGACCACTGCGCATGGCGGCATCCAGGGAGGCATTCAGCAGGTAATCGCCGGCCAGGTAAATATCATCGGTCAACATGGTTGCGGCCGGCTGTATGGTATACTGCTGAGACGGGTTGACGGGCAGCGCCCCTGGTATGTCGTAGCGAGCTAAATAGTTCATCGATTGGTTGGGCTTACCACACCACTGGGCAACCTCCTCACCAATAGCCCGATGCAATTCGGCACTATCCGGAGCTATGCGTTTTAGGGTAACCGAAATAAGGTGCTCATCCACGGGAGCATAATCCGGCCAGACCTGGGTGAGTTCGCAAAAGTTGTTGATCAGGCTATCAGGATCGCTGACCAGACCAATAGTTGGCTCCGGTAAAAGCGGTTGGGGAGTTGTGTAATAAAAAACGCAGGTGTCGTGCCAATCAATTTCCTGGCCCGGTAAATTTTCCATCAGTGAAGATGGATCCGTAGTCAGGATGAGCTTATCAAAAGAGTAGGCCTTACCGGATTCATCCAACAGTTGGTTGCCCTTCAGAGAGGTAATTCGGGTGTCCCCGATGAACGTAGTACGTTCGAGGCGGGCGTGCAGTTGCTTCACCACCGCTCCGATTCCCCGGCGGGGCAGGGTAGCATCTCCGGAGCCAAACATTTTGAATACAAACCGAAACATACCCGCCGGAGTGCTCAATTCATTTTCCAGGAAAATACCCCCAAAAAAAGGCCGGAAGAATTGATTGATGATGCGGTCGCTAAACCCGTACTCTTTCAGGTAGGCAAGCGTCGTTTGGTCATTAACCTTGAACAAGGAAGCCCGATCAGTGGCTTTCAATTCCTGATTTAGTCGAAATACCAGCCACTTGTCCCGCAGAGTTCCCACCCGCGAAAAGGCCATCGAAAACAACTGTCCGGGATTCCGCAGCGGGTCGCTTACCCGGAAACGGCCGCGATGATCGAAAACAATAGCACCTGCCCGGAAGGCACCTAGTTCCAGAGCATCCAGGTCCAGGTATCGTTGCACTTCCTGATATTCGGTAAGCAGGACCTGAAAGCCATAGTCCAACTGGAAGCCGTCGCGGTAATCGGTACGAACGCGTCCTCCCGGCACTGTTTCGGCTTCAATCAGGGTGGGACTTAATCCGGCCTCTTCACAGTGCAAAGCGGCAATCAGGCCAGCCACTCCACCTCCGAGAATAACAACATTTGCTTCCATACGGGATTCAGCTCAATCCAATTCACCAGGTAAAATTCCCGGACTTGGAAGGCAAAGATAGCGCAATCGCCCTATATTACGTGGCCTCGACCAGTCTTTTCCACCATGCGCCTTTTTACTTTTTGCCTGTTAATAGTTCTTTTTGCCGCCAGGCCAGCCACCGGGCAAACGGTTATTAATACGGAAGCCTTGCGGCTGGAAGCCGACACCCAGCGCGTTCAAGGAAGTTTAGCGCTCAACCTTGGCATGAGCCGCAATAAAGCAGGTCGCTTTTTTCGTCCTGGCATTGATGGCCGCCTCGAGCTCCGAACCGGTCAGAATCGCTTTATGGTACTGGGCGGATATGCGCTTACCCGGTTCACCGATATCGATGAACCCGGAGCACCCGTAACCATCTTCAACGAGCGGGGTTTTGGTCATCTGCGATTCAACCGAACGCTATCCGGGCGAGTCACCTGGGAAGCCTTCGGGCAGTACCAATTTGATCAGGTTCAGGAGATTGACCGGCGGATACTGATCGGAACCGGCCCCCGCCTGCGCATTACCGAAACGGAATCGGGCTTTTTGTTCGGCGGGCTGCAATACATGTACGAATACGAAGAAACCTCAGCGGTAGAGGGGGACATTGTCTACAACAAACACAATCGGCTGTCGGCCTACATTTCGGGGGGCAGCACGTTCAATGAACATGTTTCAGGAAACCTGACCGTGTATTACCAGCCCCGACCCGACCGATGGTCCGATTACCGGGTATCGGCAACGGGTAATCTTACTGCCAAGCTTACCGGTGGGTTTGGTTTTTCGTTGAATGTCAACTATGTCTACGATGCCCGACCACCGGTCTCAGTACCTACGGTCATGTACGATTTCGGGGCCGGGCTGACATTCAACTGGTAGGTTGCTGCGAATAATCATTTACCGGTCCTGAGAACCAGCGTACCTTATGGTCGATTTGCTGACGGGGAAAGGGGTTAAGCCCCATTCCTCCCAAATACCGACCCTATGTCTACCCAGACTTTTTCGGAATTGCAGTCTGCAATCCACGATATACTCCTCCATATTCGCGAAACGGAGTATAGTTTCAGAGAGGCCATTGCTGCGGTACATCCCGGTAACCGCGAGCGTGCTCGTAATTTCGTACACTATCTGGCTCTGCGATCCTTTGATTTGCGAAAGATCCAGGGTGCCCTGTCGGAGCTGGGTATTTCTTCACTGGCGCACGCCGAAGGGTATACCCTGTACAACGTACTCCGGGTAGAACATCTGTTGCACCTGGTCGATGGTGGGCAGGACACCTTCCTCGAGCGCCATCAGGACAATATCCCTCCCTATAGTTACGATGGTTATTTAGCGGCTTTCCGGGAGCAGATCCGGCGTTTGTTCGGAGGGCAGGCCGACGATAATAGCCACACCCGATTGATGGTGACCCTGCCTTCGGATGCTGCCAGTGATTACGAGCTGGTGCTGCATTTGGCGGAAGCCGGCATGAACGTAGCCCGCATTAACACCAGTCACGATAATCCCGAAAGCTGGGCCAGTATGGTCGAACACGTGCGAAAGGCACAGGAAGCCACGGGAGCAGACGTTCGAATCTACATGGACCTGTCGGGCCCCAAGATCCGTACGGATTTTAGCGACATTCGCCTGTGGCGAAAAAAGCGCTGGCTTACCAAAAAACAGCGACTGCTACTGCAAAAAGACGACCGGATCGTACTGTGCAAGAATCCCAAAAAATGGAAGCCGGAAGATGACGGAGCAAAGCCGGTTGCCGCTTTCAGATGTACCGAACCCAGTATTCTTAAAGACATCCAGACTGGTGACCGCATTTTTTTTGACGATGGTAAGTTAGGTGGGCTCATTGAACAAAACACCCAAAAAGGGGCAGTTATACGTATCACTCAGGCCGCCCTGGAAGGATCCAAATTACGTCACCGCAAGGGCATCAACCTGCCCGACACACAATTGCGCCTGCCATCTCTGACTGACCGCGATCACGAGCATTTACCGACTATTGCCAAGATGGCCGATATGGTGGGCTACTCTTTTGTTCGGCAACCCTCTGATGTGCAGGAGTTGCAGGACCAATTGAGTAAATTGGGACGTGCCGATCTGGGAATAATCCTTAAGATCGAAACACGTGAAGCTTTTCGGCAATTCCCGGGAATGATCCTCCAGGCGCTGCAAAGTCCGAGTGTGGGGGTGATGATCGCCAGGGGTGACCTGGCCGTAGAGATTGGCTTTGAGCGCATTGCCGAGGTACAGGAAGAAATAATGTGGCTTTCCGAAGCGGCACTGGTACCCGATATTTGGGCGACCCAGGTATTGGAAAGCCTCGTCAAAAAAGGACAGGCAACCCGTGGTGATATCACGGATGCCGCCATGGCTGCCCGGGCCTCCTGTGTGATGCTCAACAAAGGGCCCAATATCGTTGAAGCCGTTCGCATCCTGCGGAACATTACGGACCGCATGGCACAACACCAACAGCGCAAACACGGTAGCCTGAGGCCGTTGGCGGTAGCTACGGATTTCATTTACGGCTGACGGCTGACGGCTGACGGCTGACGGCTGACGGCTGACGGCTGACGGCTGACGGCTGACGGCTGACGGCTGACGGCTGACGGCTGACGGCTGACGGCTGACGGCTGACGGCT
>JASBTH010000004.1 GCA_030148525.1 Saprospiraceae bacterium
GAATGGACCACCCCGTACAGGAAGTGATGCTGGGGTATAGCGATAGTAATAAAGATGGTGGTATCCTGGCGAGTCGCTGGAATATTTTTAAAGCGGAACAGCGCTTGTCAGAAGTGGGGCGTAAACACGGGGTAAACCTCTGCTTTTTTCACGGTATAGGCGGAACGATCAGTCGTGGTGGAGGCAAGGTTCACCGCTTCCTCGACAGTAAACCTACCGGATCGGTGACCGGGCATATGAAACTTACCGTCCAGGGAGAAACCATTGCGCAGCAATACGCCAACCTGTTGAACGCCACCTACAATCTGGAAATGCTGGTAGCCGGTGTAGCTCGTCAAACGCTGCGGAGCCGCCTGGAACAAGCGCAACCTCCTGATCACCCTCAGGAAATCATTCAAAAACTGGCAGATGATTCCTTGAAGAAATACCGCACATTGATCGATCACCCCGGCTTTATTCCTTTTTATAGTCAGGCTACACCCATCGATGTGCTGGAGCAAAGTAAGATTGGTTCCCGCCCGGCACGCCGCACGGGGCAGCGTACCCTCAATGATCTGCGAGCCATACCCTGGGTGTTCAGCTGGAGTCAGGCCCGTTTCCACCTCACGGGTTGGTTTGGGATCGGCAGCGCCCTGGATGCCTTTTTGCGAAAGCATACCGACGAAAAAGAGCGGCTGCAGGAGGCCGCCAAATCCTGGGCATTCTGGAAGTACCTGTTGATCCAGGTCGAAACGAATCTCTTGTTGGCTGATCCTGACGTAATGGCGGCTTACGCCGGTCTGGTCGACGATAGGGACCTTAGTACCGAAATGCTAAACCTGATCAGGAATGACCGGGAATTGGCACTGAACAGCATCTCCGACCTGTTGGGTGGGCCTACCGATGACCGCCGGATATCACAACTCGAAAATATCCGGTTGCGCGGGGATGTACTTAAGCACCTGAACGCACAGCAGCGGAAATACCTCGTCGATTGGCGAAATGCTAATCAAAAAGGAGCGGATAAACAGGCGGATGTGCTGCTTAAAAAGCTCCTGCTACTGGTCAACGCCATCTCCGGAGGCCTGAAAAACACCGGCTAGATCTTGTCGACCACCAATTTGTAGTTGGGGTCTTCCAGGACATTAACATCGATGATCTTATCCGCGTTTTTCAGGAGCTTACGGCAATCGGGGCTCAGGTGCTGCAGGTGAACCTTCTTGCCCGCTTTTTGGTAGCGCTCGGTGATCTTATTCAACGCTTCAATGGCCGACATGTCGACTACCCGGCTTTCGCGAAAATCGATGATGACCTCTTCGGGGTCATTTTGCACATCGAATTTGTCGTTGAAGACGCTCACGGATCCGAAGAACAGGGGGCCGTATATTTCGTAGTGCTTCACACCATCCTCATCGGTATGCTTTCTGGCACGGATGCGTTTGGCGTTATCCCACGCGAATACGAGCGCAGCGATTATCACACCGATCAATACCGCCAACGCCAGGTTGTGCAGTACGGCAGTGATGCCCGTTACTACCACCATTACGAAGATATCGGAAGGGGGCATCTTATTGATCGTCTTGAGGCTGGCCCATTCGAAGGTACCGATGGCCACCATGATCATCAGGCCGGTCAGGGCTGCCATGGGTAATTGTTCCACCAGGTTGGCGCCAAACATGATGAATACCAGCAACATAACGGCTGCTACGATACCGGACAACCGGGCACGGGCTCCGGCGGAAATATTGATCAGGCTTTGTCCGATCATAGCGCAACCACCCATACCCGAAAAAATACCGGACAGTACGTTGGCCATCCCCTGAGCTACGGCTTCTTTATTGCCGCGACCCCGCGTTTGGGTTATCTCGTCGATGATGTTGAGGGTTAGCAGACTTTCAATAAGTCCGACACCCGCTACAATGGCGGAAAATGGCGCAATGATTCGCAGCGTTTCCAGCGTAAAGGGTACAAGCGGTAAGTGAAAAGGTGGAAAGCCACCCTTGATAGAAGCCAGGTCCCCTACTGTACGCACATCCCATTGCATAGCCGTCACTACGCCGAAGACTACCAGGATGGCGACCAGGGAAGAAGGAACCACGCGAGTTAGTTTTGGCAATCCCCAGATGATCAGCATGGTGAGCAACACCAGTCCAAGCATCAAATACAGGGATGTACCCTGCAGCCACTGGCCCGATTCCGTTTTGAACTGATCCATTTGCGACATGAAGATGATAATGGCCAGACCGTTGACAAATCCAAATATTACCGGATGTGGTACCAGGCGCATGAGTTTACCAAGTCGCAATACACCTGCAATTACCTGGAACAAACCAGCCAGGACCACGGCCGCAAAGACGTATTCTACACCGTAGGTCAGAGCCAGGGGGGCCAGGACCACCGCTATCGCACCGGTAGCACCGGAAATCATACCCGGACGTCCGCCGAAAATGGAAGTGATCAGGCCCATCATAAAAGCCGCGTATAAGCCCGTGAGGGGCGATAGTCCAGCGATCAGAGCGAAGGCTACGGCCTCGGGGATGAGTGCCATGGCTACGGTCAGGCCGGAAAGGATTTCCGTGCGGTAGTCTACCTTTTGCGATAGGTCGAAGAGGTTGAAGTATTTTTTCATGGGGCCAATTCTTTGTATTGGATGTTGCATCATGAATGGACCGCTGTTAAAAAGCCTGGAACGTCCCTTTATTGAGCGGAATAAAAGGCGGCAAAGGTAGTTCGTTTTACGACATTTCCAAATGGAGGTGTCTGAAATAATAGTTTGTTAACGTGTCTTTTACAGGGGGATCTTTTTATTATTTATGGTTTGGTCGGGGCGTTTCAGTTTTTTATTCTGAAATGTGGCTATTGATTAGTTATCATGCGGTGAAGCATGCTTCCCGCAAAATATCCAGGGGATATCACGATGGTTGATTCCGGACCGGAGTAGATCATTTCGGAAATGACCGGGCCGGGTGAAACATCAGTTCAGAGCAGTTGTTGTAAGGATATATCTCATTCAAACAACCAAACCTGATATCCAATATGAAAAGCCTCACCTTTGCCAATGGAGATACTATGCCGGCCATCGGCCTTGGAACCTGGAAATCTGCACCCGGAGAAGTATTCGATGCCGTATTGCACGCCATCAAATCGGGGTACCGACACATCGATTGTGCCGCCATCTACATGAACGAAAAAGAGGTAGGTAAAGCCCTGCGTAAAGCAATGGACGACGGGTTGGTAAAGCGTGAAGATCTTTGGGTGACGTCTAAGTTGTGGAATAATGCCCACAAACGGGATGATATCAAGCCCGCCTTGAAAAAGACCCTATCCGACCTGCAATTGGATTACCTCGATCTATACCTGGTGCACTGGCCGGTGGCCATGAAGCCCGACGTAGTCTTTCCGGACGGGCCGGATGATTTTCTTTCCCTGAGCGAAGTGCCGCTGTCGGAAACCTGGTCTGGCCTGGAGGATATGCACGCCGAAGGCCTCGCCCGCCACATTGGTGTATCCAATTTCAATATCGAAAAGCTCGACGAAGTAATGCGAAATGCCCGGGTCCGGCCCGCCATGAATCAGGTGGAAATGCATCCTTACCTGGCCCAACAAAAATTAGTTGACTATTGCCACGACCACGATATTCATTTGACGGCATACTCGCCGCTGGGCTCCGGCGACCGAGCGAGCCGCATGAAGCGTGAAAATGAACCCGTCCTGTTCGATGACCCGACCATCAAAGACATTGCCAGGCAGCATGATTGCACTCCAGCCCAGGTACTGATCAGTTGGGCTGTGCACAGGGGCACCGCTGTCATTCCGAAATCGACTAACCCCGGACGTATTGAGCAAAACCTGGCTTCGGCCGAGGTGAATCTCACTGAAGGCGACATGGAAGCCATAAAACACATTGGAAAGGATTTCCGCTACATCGACGGTAGCCTCTGGGCCATGGAAGGGTCGCCCTATGAATTGTCGGACCTATGGACAGAGTGAGTGGAGGTCAGAGATCAGGCACGATTTGTCAGTGGGCAGTTTAAGCCCATCCGCTTTAGCGGTGGGAGTGAAGTCATTAACCGTCCGATTTCGAATTCAGTCTTCAGTAGGCAGTCCCCAGTAGGCAGTCTCCAGTTCTCAGTTGGCGGTTGGCAGTTTAAGCCCATCCGCTTCAGCGGTGGGAGTGAAGTCATTAACCGTCCGATTTCCGATTTCGAATTCAGTCTCCAATCTTTAATCTTGAGTCTAAACTCTAAATCTACCTTTTTCACGCGGTGAGCGCAGCCCGTACGGGCGGTGCTTCCGTGGTACGCTCCACGCTCCACGCCCGACGCACTACGCTCCATGCAATCAAGAG
>JASBTH010000021.1 GCA_030148525.1 Saprospiraceae bacterium
TTTTAATCTCCTGCAGTTTATTTGCCCAGTTTCCCCTGGATGTCGACGGCAATGCCCGTATCGACGGAAGGCTTGACCTGAGAGATGGCGTCAGTTCATTATTTATTGGTACCGGAGCAGGCCAAAATAATGACGGCACCAACAACCGAAATGTATTTATCGGTGGCCTGGCCGGGTTCCAGACCAATACAGGTTACGATAATACCTTCCTGGGACACAATGTAGCGCCACTAAATACCTCCGGGTACGATAATACCTTTGTTGGACAGAATGCGGGTTACAATACGACCACTGCGAGTAAAAATACCTTCGTGGGCCAGAATGCCGGTGTTAATACCACGGCCTATTCCCTGAACACCTTCGTGGGCCAGAATGCCGGCTACGCCAATACAACCGGCTATGCTAATACGTACGTAGGCCAAGACGCGGGATCCGATAATACCGACGGTGAGTTAAATACATTTTTGGGACAGTCGGCCGGTTTAAATAATACGACCGGCGACCAGAATACATTCGTGGGGCAGGCTGCCGGCCAAGGGAACACGACGGGCTATTACAATACCTTTCTGGGACGCTTTACCGGATTTGATAATGAATCGGGGTACTACAATACCTTTGCCGGTCATTCAGCCGGAGAAGACAATACCACGGGACACGGGAATAGCTTCTTCGGAGAATCCTCGGGTAACCGGAATACATCGGGTTACTTCAATGTCTTTATTGGGCGTACGTCCGGATTAAATAATACAACGGGTCATTTGCGTACGGGAATCGGGAACAGTTCCAATTCCATAGGGTCTAATTATGCCAACTCCACGGGTGTAGGATACAATGCTGACCCAACCGGATCGAATATCGTCCACATCGGAAATACGTCTGTCGTCTCCATTAAGGGTGAAGTGGGCTTTTCGACCTATAGCGACCAGCGGTTTAAGCAGAACGTCCAACGGGATGAAGTGCCGGGTATGGCCTTTATCCGCGAACTGGATCCGGTTACCTACCAAATGGATATACGGGCACAGTCCGAATGGAAGGAGGCTACCTACGGTGAGCCCGACACCATTAGCTGGGCGGGCAAGTACGACATTGAGCAAATCACCTTTACCGGTTTTTTGGCACAGGAGGTAGAGGCTGCCGCCCAAAAGATCGGGTACGACTTCAGTGGGGTGGATGAGCCGCAAAACGACCAAGGTGTTTATGGCCTGCGGTATGCCACTTTCGTGGTGCCATTGGTAAAGGCAACTCAGGAACAGGATGAAGAAATACGAAGTTTGAAAGTTGAAGTACGAAGCCTTAAATCGGAAATCGGGAGTCGGAAAATAAGCGGCTCCGAGATCGGCTGAACGACCTGGAGGACTTGGTACAGCAACTGCTGGATGAAGGAGACGAATCAACCATTACGCTGGATGCCGAACCTGAACTTGGCCAGAACGAACCCAATCCCTTTACGGAATCCACGCGCATCTCCTATTTTTTGCCGGCGGGTACGGAACGGGCAGAATTACTGATCACGGCTGCCAACGGTCAGGTTGTCAAGCGGGTTCGTCTGCAGGACAAGGGTAAGGGGGTGCTTACCGTTAAGGCAGGTTCACTGCCCGCGGGCACGTACCAATATAGCCTGCGTTTGGACGGAGAGGTTAAGGCTACCCGACGCTTGGTGCTCACGCGCTGATATGATCATTGCCCTGCCGGCCGGTAATTATCGGGCAGCATAGCGCCCGTTTTCTTCTCGGCGATCAGACCGCCGAATTGGATATTGGTATCGGGGGCCGTACCATTAGCCCGGAAGGAACAGCTATCCGCCATAAACCGGAGGAGTGATCGCTGTGGGTTACCACGCAGCAGGTTTTGGTTGGGGCCGGGTACACCCTTCGGGTAGTAGAAGATCTCCAGTGTTTTTTCGTGCAGACCCCGGATTACGCGGTCACCGTCGGGCGTATCCTGCAGGTAGTCCAACAGGGGGAATGGCCGGTACTGGGCAGATTCCCCCATGCCCGAAACGCGCTCGAAGATGAGGTATCCCTCCTCCCGTAGCTGTCGGTGGTAGAGGGCGTAGAGGAAGTGTTGCTGGGAGTTGTAATAGGCTTCACGGCGAGCTTTCTGCCACTTTCGCTGCTTCCGTTTGCGATCCGTTTCCATGGGTTCAAAGAAATAATAGCCCAGTGTCATACTGCCCGGAGTTTGGTTACCACGGGCGTAATTGAGCTGGAAGTGAATCAGGTCGCAGTGGATGATATAACCGGTCTCCGGTTGCTCGATCAGCAACTGTTGCTGGCTACTGGCCTGGAGGTTGAGTGGATAGCGTAAGGTTTCGTTGGGACCGGTAACCTTCGATCCATTCAGGTCAATGCGAATGCTCTTGGGACGGTCCCGTTCGATATAATCGCGTGTAAAAAACAAAGCCTCCGGATTTTTGAGGCTGGCTTTTTCCCCGAATGCATCCATGCCGAGAAAGTTGGGAAGGAACTCTCTCAGGTTCTTGGCCCGCTGATCGGTGTCGAGCACCTCTACCTCCTGCAGATCAACCTTGCGCGCAGTAACCCCCAGTCGCAACGTATCGGCGGGGGCTTCCTGAAAGTTGTATACCGTGCTTTGGTAGTTTAGGTGACTGACAACCAGTTCGCATGGATAGTCAGAGACCTTTAGCTCGAAAAAGCCCTCTTCATCGGTGACGGCGCCCGAAGTAGTACCGTTAATGTAAACCGTAGCAAAGGGTACCGGCTCCCTTGTGTCCGTATCCAATAAGTAACCTGCCAGTACTGATTGACCGGGCAGGGAGTTCAGGATTAGCGTGCAGAACAGAATTGCGGGTAGTATCCTCATGCGACAAATTTACCAATAACAACTCGTTCAACTAAAAATTAGTTGAACGAAGAATTCGTTTTATGTCGGCTATTCGTCATCGCGAAAGGAATGAGTGATAATGTGCCGGTCAGATTTCCATTGGTTACGAGAAGCAGCCTGCTCGTTTTTGGCTAATGTTCGAATTGCGTATTTTCACGGTTATGCTTCGCCTTTTGGCGAAAGCCGTAATACGAAAACCATACCGATGCAACGACACTTTTTCCGGGGAACCTTATACGTGCTTTCAGTCCTAACGCTGTTTACCAGTTGTCAAACCAACGAAACCGACCCGCCTCCCAATATCATTTACATTCTGGCCGATGACCTGGGCTACGCCGAACTCGGCGCCTACGGTCAGGAAAAGATCGAAACACCTAACCTCGATCAACTGGCCCGCGAGGGTATGCTGTTCACCCAGCACTACAGTAGTGCACCGGTCTGTGCACCGGCCCGCTACATGCTGCTCACGGGCAAACACTCGGGCCATGCCTTTATTCGCGGTAACCACGAATGGGGAAGCCGGGGTGATGTGTGGAGTTACCAGGCCATGGTTGAAGACCGCACCCTGGAAGGGCAGCATCCCATGCCCGATTCCACGGTAACCCTGGCGCACCGGTTGCAACAGGCAGGCTACACCACCGGCATGGTTGGTAAATGGGGACTCGGTGCGCCGCACACCGAAAGCATCCCCACCAAGATGGGCTTTGACTTTTTCTACGGGTACAACTGCCAGCGCATCGCTCACACCCTGACCCCGGTGCATCTGTATCACAATGAGGAACGAGTAATTCTGGCCAACGACACCATTGCTCCGGGGACCAAACTTCCGGAGGGGGCTGATCCCAAAGATCCGGCCAGTTACGAGGCGTATACCCAGCCCGATTACGCCCCGGAACTAATGTTTGAGGCTCTGACCGGGTTTGTCGAAGAGCAAGCCGGCAATCCCTTCTTTCTGTACTGGGCAACTCCTATTCCACACGTACCAATTCAGGCACCCGAACGCTGGGTCAAGTACTATCAGGATAAATTTGGTCCCGAGGAACCCTACCTCGGCCAGATTGGTTATTTCCCGCATCGCACACCGCACGCGGGGTATGCGGCCATGGTCTCCTACCTCGATGAGAATATTGGTAAGCTGATCGAGCAACTAAAGAAACAGGGAATCTACGAGAACACCCTTATCATGTTCACCTCCGATAACGGCCCATCCTATGCCGGTGGTGCCGATTCCGAATGGTTCGAGAGTGCGGCGCCCTTCTCGTCCAGCCGCGGACGTTGCAAGGGTGCGGTATACGAAGGCGGTATACGCGTTCCCCTGATCGCCAGTTGGCCCGGACACATTGCGGCGGGAAGCCGCAGCAACCTGCCCTCGGTACACTACGATATGCTGGCTACCCTGGGTGAGCTCACCGGCTACGCAGTGCCGGAAGAGACTGATGGCGTTAGCTTTCTGCCTACATTGCTGGGGCAGGGTGAACAGGAAAAACGCGATTTCCTCTACTGGGAATATCCCGAATACGGTGGCCAGGTGGCTATACGGCAGGGCGATTGGAAGCTGGTACGCCAGCAACTGCGCAATCCGGAACGCTCGACTACCGAATTGTATAATCTGGCCGTGGATTCCCTGGAGCAGCACAATGTAGCTAACCAGCATCCGGAGCAGTTGGAGGCCTTCCGGCAGCTATTTGAAAGCGAGCACCAAAAGCCAACCTTGGAGCGATTTGTAATGCCCGCCTTAGAGAAAGGGTTATACGGTCAGTAAGCACGTTGTTATTGTGGCGGAAACCGAACATGTGATCACCACAGGATTTTTAGCATAGTAGAAACCCAATTCCAAAACGAAACCAATCAACTATGCGAAAGTATGCTGCGGGTTTGTCCCTCTTTGCTATTCTGATCATGCTCTTCGGTTTCCTGAACGGGAAAATAACCGGTGAAAGCTTCCAGTACATCTCTTTACCAGGACTGCTATATGCGGTTCTCAAATCCCTGGTAGTTGTATTCGTTCTGCTTCTGTCCCTGGCGGCAGCTATACCATTGCTTTTGATCGATATTGTGCTCCTGCTCTTTACCAATTACGACTTTGAGTTGATCAAAGGGGTGTACGGAGTAGTTTGGGATGGCGTTACGCTGGACTGGTTCTGGACCGAAACGAGCGGTTCTTCCATCTTCTTCGGCGCTTTGATCCTGTTACTGATCAGCGGCGCATTTGCCCGTCGGCGGGGTGTATAGGAAAGTTTTACCAACTAAAAAGTAACGAAAAGCCAGGAGCCTGAACTGTAGTTTACAGGCTCCTTTTTTTAATGGGTACTTTCCATCTTCCGAAAGAAAGCGTATCTTATGTATGGCGCTGGTCACCAGGCCACACTACCATCCACCCTTTTCTGCAAATCATTCCCACCAGTTATTCGCCTGGGATCACGCTTGATTATTGATCTCAAAACCGAATACTATGCAGCGTTTTCTATCCATTGCCCTGGGGCTATTGATACTCGTCTGTGCCAGGGGTGCTATTGCTCAGGTGGTAACAAAAGCCAACCAGATAGCCATCAACACCACTATTCCATTTCCAAACGTGTCCTTACATATCCAGGATGATTTTGAGTCTATCCGATTGGATGGAAGTTCTCCGTTCATTTCCTTCTACGATGGCACGGATTACCGAGGCTATCTGTACATGACCGGAAATAATATGTACCTATTTAATCGCAAGGATGGTGGGTTATATCTGGGAACACGAAATGCAACCAGGTTATTGGTTAGTCCGGAAGGAAATGTTGGGATAGGTACACTCGATCCCCAAACGAAATTACAGGTTAATCAGGGAGCACTTGGTAGTGGCCAGTTTAATGCGAATACCATCGGCGGCTTTTTGAAAGGCAGCGGCAGGTCCCACAAAAAAGGCGAGTATAATCACCCTTTCGGGTGATGTTTCACCCTCCTGTTTTCTGCACCTTGTATTCACGTTCGACCCCCCAAAGGCCGAATCCTAATTACTCAATATTCATTATCCAAAATCAACTGTAATGAAAAACGTACTAAATGTTCTGACTCTTTTAGCCGTATTTGCTGTTTGTGCTTTTGCACCCCAATCGGCTCAGGCGCAATCCAAAAAAGAGGTGCCTGCCGTTATGGAAAAAGATGGTATGCTGTTGTTTACGGCCCTGAAAATGTCTTCTAAAGACCAAAAAGCGCTTATGAGCATCCTGAAAAGTGAAAAGAACACCTCTGGTTTCCTGGTGAACGCAAATAGCAAGCGTGGTAACCGTAGTTATGGAAAACTACGAGGTGCAGACATGAAGGTCAAGAGCATTTTGGAAGGCGAAATATCAAAACAGGCATCGGCAACCTGCCATACCGTTAGCACGGACAACAATTGCTACACCATTAATACGGTGGTAAACCTCAAGTCATTGAGTTCCGAATCACAAGCAGCCATTAAGGACCTTGTTTCTTCGTACATGAAGTAAGGAATTTCTGGTTTTGAAAACGTTGCTCCGCGGTTGTTTTTCCGGGGAGCAACGCTTTCACACTAAAACCCATAGCATGAAAACCTATCAGAAGATTGGCTGGATTTGCTTGTTGGTGGTACATCTTGGTATTATAGTCAGCTTCAATTTGTTGGGACTGCAAAAGTACAATGACGAGGAAGTGTACAATCAGCTATCCCCGCGCGGCCAGAAAGTGTATTCAGCCATTCAACCTTATTTCACCAGTCGTATCCCATCCTTTCTGGTGCCCTATGCCCACTTAGCCGGAACCGACACGGGGTACACCCTATTTTCACCCAACGTTCCTTCTGCCATGTCCGTCGCTTTTGAATTGTCCAACCCCCTGGGGGATACAGTGGCGGTGCTACCTACCCTCAACACCCGCGAGGGAACCGACCGCTTTTACGTGAATTTCAATACCTATAAAAGTGTGGAGGAAATGCGTACGCTGCTGGCATTCAGCTGGGGTGTCCGGACCATGGAGATCTACCCCGGCTATACGGATGTGGCCGTCGTATTAGGGTCTCACCGCAAGCCGTCTATGAAGGATTACAGGCACGGGGTTCAATCGCATTTCGTCGAATCGGCCCGCTACGAATTTACCCTGAACGACTAGTGTACCCGTATCCAATCACCAGCAAATACTTATTGCCGTGAACAAGCTACAGATCCGCACCGCCCTCGATCAATTCTTTTTTGCTCCCGTGTCCGGCAGCATTCTGGCCTTTTTTCGGGTAGCGGTGGCCCTGTTCTGTATGGCCAAATTTTTATCCTTTCGTGGGGACATTCTGAATATGTTTGGTAGCTATGGCTTTGTCCGCACGGAGATCACCGAGATCCTTTTATCGGATTTCAAACCACGTCTTTCCTGGTTTACGGATGCCGGTGCCACCATCGGAATGGGAGAAGTGGCGGCCATCTACACGCTTTATGTGTTGTTCCTGCTCGTTCTGGTTGCCCTGGCACTGGGCATTCAATCACGCCTGATGGCGATACTGGCACTATTCCTGCATCTGACATTCTTCAATTCGGGCCGCATGTTTATGTACGGGGTGGATTATTTCACCACCAGTGCACTCTTTTACTGTGCACTGTTCCCGGTAGGTAACTTCGGAACCTTACGGCAAATCCGAAAACGTGGATTCGATACTACCCTTACCATGCCCGTCATCTACCTGCGCACCTTGCAGGGCCACCTATGCCTGGTATACTTCTTTGGCGGAATAGGCAAAGCCCTGGGCAATCACTGGTGGAACGGTGAGGCCATCTGGCGGGCGGTATCTATCCCCGGCTTTTACCAGATCGATATGAGCTGGCTGGCTTCGGTGCCCTGGTTATCGCTGGTGTTAGGGGTAGGCGTACTGCTTTTGGAATGTGGTTACCCCCTCTTCATGAATATCCGAAAAACACGCCCTCTATTTTTGGTCCTTATCATTACCATGCACGCGGGAATCGGCATTGTGATGGGGCTCTGGTATTTTGCTATACTTATGATCCTGCTCAACGGAGTTGGCTACGGATATCCCTGGATAATTCAGTGGCTGACTCGCTTTACTTCTCGTAAAGCTTCATTGCTGACTGTTAGTTCGGCCCCGGAAAAAAGTAAAGTAGCTTCATCGCCACAATAAGTAGTTATATAATTTTGTCCATAGAGGCCACTCCGGTATCCTTTTGTACCTGCTGAGTGGCCTTTTATCCACGCTTTTTCCAACCTCGAATCTCTTACCAAAACTGGTACCAGCCAACGCTTATACCGACAATGAAGTGGTTTTGCTACGCAGTACCTCGTACTGGGACACCAAACCACTTGAGTAAAGTATATACTCGCGTGAATAGGTTGGGCAAAGCCCACACCTTTTCGGAAGCGGTATAGTTTTATAGGGCAGTACACGAGCAACGCGACCGCTACCGGTATCACCTCGCTGCCGGCGCCAGTCAGATGGAAGCATTGATCCCCTTCTTTCGCGACGGCCTTAAAGCGGCCCTTAACCCTACCATCGCCAGCATGGCCACCATGGGCATTGTTTTCCTGCCCGGCATGTTGACCGGCCAGATCATCGGGGGCTCCACCCCGGATACGGCCATTCGCTACCAGTTGGCGATCATGATCGTCATCTTTGTCTGCATTACCCTGAGCGTGGTCCTGACTATTCTGTTCAGCGTGCGCCACAGTTTCGACGGGTACGGAAATTTGCGGGAGTCGATTTTTCACTAAACCAACTGGCCGATGGCTATACCGGGAGTGTAAACGGATAGAAATAATCATGTTTCCCAACTTTTTCCTAACTTGCTGTTGTGCTACATCAAAAGGCCATATCTCTTTTTTTCCTGTCCCTGCTGCTCTTGGTAAGTGGACATAATGCACTGATCCACGATCACCATGGGTCAGCTATTACCAAGGATTTATCCAGTACACACCATCACCCGGGAGACTACCATCATCATCATGGGGGATCTGACTTCTGGGATTGGTTGCACGGATTGGTGGGGGATTTTGAACACCCCGACCTGGGTGAACAGCACTTGGAAGTCTATCTGCAACCGACAAACTCCGTACAGCTACATCCGGAAGATCTGTTGAATGTTGTCCGAATTACCGGATCGATTCCTGAAAGTCTACGGGGTTTTAATGGAACCATTCAGGGTGGCGTGATACCCGCCCGAGAACCTACCGGTAACGATCCGCCCTGTTTAACGGCTCTGACCGACCGGGGACCTCCTCGGATTTCCTGAATCCTTTTCGCATACAGGCCTGCCCCCCGTGGTAGCCTTGCCTGACTCTACCCGGTGGTGGAGTTACCTTTTTGTCATACCCTTAAATTCAGGAAAATGAAACGTTTACTCATCATTTGTACGATTTCCCTATTCTATCTGACAGCTTGTTCTAACAGCGATAGTCATACCCATGACGACGGAACCCATTCCCATGAGGATGGTAGCGAGCACGCTGATCACGACCACGCGGACGGCGAGGACCATGCCCATTCCCACGATGGAGACCCTGATCACGACCACGACCACGAACAGGAAGAATTTTCGGTCGAGGCTGACTCCCTTCGCCAGGACAGCACCAATAATCAATAAAATAACTACATCATGTGGAAATATGTATTGTCAGCATCGGGCCTATGCCTGATGCTGGCTTGTCAACCCGTGCAATCAGGGGGGCATTCCCACGATACAGTGGGCGATCACTCTCACGAAGAAGAAGGGGATCATTCCCATGCGGAAGGCCTGGCCGAAACCTACACTGAATGGTCCGATCAGCTGGAATTATTTGTTGAATTCAAACCTTTGGTGGTTGGAGAGGTAAGTAGGTTTGCTGCACACTTCACCCATCGTACAGATTTCAAGCCCGTTCGGGAAGGAAGCCTGACCGTCAGCCTGATCACTGGCAATAAGGGCGTACGGCAAACAGTCGACGCACCCTCTTCGCCGGGAATCTTTACCCCCGGCTTACAGCCTACCAGGGCCGGAACCGGACAGTTGGTGTTCGAGGTGGAAACCCCATCTTTTACCGACCGCATCGTTTTGACGGATATCAAGATATATAACACCATGGCCGAAGCAGAAGCAGACATGCCGGAGGAAAACTTCTCCGGAGAGAGGGTCGACTTTCTAAAGGAGCAGGCCTGGCGAATCGATTTTGCGATGGCGCCGGCTGTTCACCAGCCCATCAGCGAGGTAATTCGCACGTCGGGAGAGATCCTGCCCGTGCGAAGCGCCGAGAAAATGGCGGTCGCCAAAACGAGTGGCCTGGTCTTTTTCCAGAATACGACCCTGCGGGCCGGTAAGGAAGTCCAGGCCGGCCAGCCCCTGTTCACTGTGACCAGTGAGGGACTGGTCCGGGGGAACCTGCAGGAAAAGTACAAAGTGGCTCAGGCTCGATTAGAAAGGGCAAGGGCCAGTTTCGAACGGGCGCGTAATCTATTGGATCAGGAGATCATAGGGCAGAAAGAGTTTGAACAACGCAGCATGGAATTCACGGTTGCTCAGGCTGAATTGGAAACTCTTAATAAGGTTGTGAATGCGGAAACAGGCGGACATACCGTGACGGCCCCCATTTCGGGAATCATCAAAAATATCCTGATCAACGATGGTCAATACGTGGTAGAAGGAACTCCACTGGTTGAGGTCACCAGTAATCGCACCTTAATCCTCGAGGCGCAGGTTTCACAGCAGTACCTGCCCAGGTTGTCAGGTATAACCTCTGCCCACTTCAAAGCACCCTATCAGAAGAAAGTCCAGTCCATTGAGGACTACAATGGCCGCCTGATACAATACGGGAAGGCATTGCAACCCAATAACCACTTCATTCCGGTGCAATTTGAGGTCGATAACCTCGGCAGACTATTGCCCGGATCATACGTAGAGATGTTTTTGTTGATGGAGCCAGTAGAACAGGGCATTGTCATCCCCGAGTCAGCTTTGCTTCAGGACTATGACCAACAGTATGTCTATGTCCAGGCCAGCGGGGAAACATTTGAGAAGAGGCCGCTTACCCTGGGGATTAGTGACGGAGCCCATATCCAGGTTCTCGACGGATTGTCGGACGGAGAATGGGTAGTGATCAAAGGGGCTTACCAGATTAAGATGGCATCGATGTCAACTACTATACCGGGACACGGCCATGAACACTAATCAATACCGAATGAATAGGAAACCAAGCATCCCCGGAGTACTAATATTTTTACTGATCATTGCCGGATCTTATCGCGGTCTCTACGGGCAGGCGGTCTCCATTAGTCTGGAGGAAGCGCTTACGTTGGCCAAAGATCACTACGCCGGTATCGAGCGGGATCAGTTATCTGTTCAACAGCAGCGGGAATTAGCCGATGCCGGATACATGCCACAACCAACACAGATATATCTATCCGGTGATGAATTCCTGCCCGGCAATCAGTGGGGGGTGCAAGCCTTGAATCTGCAGCAGAACTTTTATTTGCCAAAGGTTTCAGAGGTGCAACGAAGGTATTATGAGCGGGGGGCTTTTGTGGCTGAGAAGCAACTTTCGGTGACCGAGCAACAAGTCATTCGGGATGTTACCCTGGCGTACCAGCGGGTACAATATGCGACCGAGGTCCTGAACCTGGCAGTGGAGAACTCGGCGCTGTACCAGTCCTTTCTCGAGTTGGCTACTGTGCTTCTGGAAAGCGGAGAAACTGGTAAAATACCGCAAATGTCGGCCCGTACCCGACTCGGACAGGCTCGTTTAGAGAAACGCCACGCCGAGGAACAATATCAGATTGCATTGGACCAATTTAACCAATGGTTACCTCCGGGTAATCGCTACGAGGTCCGGGGCACCCTTTCTCCCAATCCGGCACCACGGGTGGATACCAGTTTACAGCGTAGCCCTCACCTGGAGATCATCCGTGCCCGCGAAGAAATGGCCCGCGCACAGGTGGCTACCCAGGAGGCCAAATTACTGCCCCAAATAAATTCCCGCCTGAGTTTACAGGAGGCCTTCGGGAATTTCCCTCTTTTCGGCTACCAGATTGGAGTGAACGTCCCTCTGTTCCGGAAGTCATACGATCAACGGATCGAGGCGGCCAAAGTGGGGGTGGAGATCCAAAAGGCCTCCCTGAAAAATGAACGGCAGGACATTCGACGGATCACATCGGAGTTGGTCGCCCGCATCGCCCACCAACGCGAGGTTTTGGAGTACCTGCAACAGGAACTGCAACCCCTGGTGGAAGAGCAAGGAGCCACAACCCTTGCTGCTTTTCGGGAAGGAGAAACCACTTATTTGGAATACCTGGATAGTATCGAGCAGATTATCCGGGTGAAAGAGCAGGTACTTGATGGGGTATACTCCCTGAATGTACTGCAAGTGACATTGAATTATTGGCTGGGACAATAAAGCCCCGGAGCACTTATACCGACAACGAAGTGGTTTGGGACACCAGCACGAAGTACTGCGCAGCAAAACCACTTCGGAAGCGGTATAATTGACTTTCTGGTGGCCCTGCGGATGCCGCCCTTGAAATGAAAAAAAACTATGCTTGATCGCCTCATACAACTTTCTCTTCAGAACCGGTTGATCGTCCTCTTTGTATTCGGACTGATCATGATAACCGGCGGGTACATTGCTTATGATATGGACGTGGATGTCTTCCCGGATTTAACAGCCCCCACCGTTACGGTGTTGACCGAAGCCCACGGTATGGCTACAGAGGAGGTGGAACTCCTGGTGAGTTACCAGTTGGAATCGGCCCTTAACGGAGCGCCAAATATTCGGCGGATCCGGTCGTCCTCGGCCATGGGAATCTCCATTGTCTGGGCTGAGTTTGAATGGGGAACCGACATATATCAGGCTCGCCAAATTGTCGCGGAAAAGTTGGCGACTGTAGAGGGCAATCTTCCGGAGGGTGTGTCGAGTCCTACACTAGCCCCCATATCCTCCATCATGGGCGAAATCATGTTGTTGAGCATCCAATCAGACAGCTTGTCTCCCCTGGAATTGCGAACAGTGGCTGACTGGACCATCCGGCCCCAGTTACTGGCCATCGGAGGCGTCGCCCAGGTCATTACCATAGGGGGGAGCTACAAGCAGTATGAGGTGGCGGCTGATCCCGACCGTATGCGATACTACGAGGTTTCTTTACGAGAATTGGAGGAGACAGCGGCTATGGCCACCCGCAATGCCTCTGGTGGCTTTATTTCGGAATACGGCCAGCAGTACTTGATCCAGGGTGAAGGGCGAACCAATATACCCGAAGAAATCGGACAGACATTGATTCGAAGGGATGGGCAAGAGGTAATTACCATCGCCGATGTGGCCGACGTACATATTACCGGAGCACCCAAGATCGGGGATGGAGCAGTCCGGGGCCAACCCTCCGTAATTATGACCGTACTGAAGCAACCGAATGCAAATACACTGGAATTGACCGAACAGATCGATGAAACGATCCTGGCCATGGAACGACAGTTGCCGACAGGGGTTACAATTAATACCCAGATATTCCGTCAGTCCAACTTTATCCGGGCATCCATCGATAACCTCCAACGCACCCTGCTGGAGGGAGCCCTGTTTGTAAGTGTTATCCTGTTCCTGTTCCTGCTGAATTGGCGTACCACGGTCATTTCGCTGATTGCTATACCCTCCTCCTTACTGGTTACCATGATCGTATTAAAGGTATTGGGCCTGACAATCAACACCATGAGTCTGGGAGGTATGGCCATTGCGATCGGTGCCCTGGTCGATGATGCTATCATTGATGTGGAAAATATTTTTAAGCGCTTACGCGAAAATCTGGCACGGCCACGGGAGGAGCGGTCTAACCCCCTGCACATTATTTTTGAAGCGTCCAGTGAGATACGGAATTCCATCCTCATCGCTACCCTCATCATTATAGCCGCGTTCCTGCCCCTGTTTTTCCTTAGTGGTATGGAGGGGCGCCTGCTGCGTCCGTTGGGTATCTCTTTTATCACGGCCATTTTCACCTCCTTATTTGTGGCCGTTACCCTGACCCCGGTACTTAGCAGTTATTTGTTGACCAACGAAGCCCGGTTGCAGCGCCAGATCCGGGGTGGCTGGGTCGAACGAACCCTGGCGGACGGTTATCGGAAGGTGCTGTCGGGCGTACTGCGTATACCCCGGCTGGTGGTGATTATTGCGGTATTACTGTTCGGTGGCTCCGTCTGGCTGCTGACCAACCTGGGCCGAAGCTTCCTGCCCGAATTCAACGAAGGTTCTCTGGTGATCAGCGTGGTTACTCCACCGGGTACCTCTTTGGAAGAATCCAATAAAACCGGAGCCCTGGTCGAGGAATTACTCCTGGAATTACCCGAAATAGATATTACCTCCCGGCGTACCGGCCGGGCCGAAATGGATGAACACGCCCAGGGTGTTAATGCATCCGAAGTCGATGTTCCTTTTGCACTGGGGGAGCGTAGTGAGGAGGCTTTCCTGGAGGATGTACGCAACACCCTCAGTGTCGTTCCTGGGGCGAATATTACTATCGGACAGCCTATTGCTCACCGGATCGACCACATGCTTTCGGGAACCAGAGCCAATATTGCCATCAAAGTATTCGGAACGAATCTGAACACCCTTTTTCAAAAAGGCAGTGAAATCAGCCGGCAAATCGAAGGAATACCGGGACTGGTTGATGTGAACGTAGAACAACAGATCGAAGTACCCCAGATTCAGGTCAAACCCAACCGTATGCTTCTGGCCAAATACGGTATCCGCACTGGAGAATTTATCAACTTTGTGGATGTGGCCTTTGCCGGGGAAACGGTAGGACAGGTATTCGAGGGCCAGCGAAAATTTGATCTTGTCGTCCGCTATAATGAAGCGAACCGCCGGGAGGCCAAAGCCCTGAAGAATACCCTGCTGGATACATCAGACGGCCGGAAGATCCCTCTGCATTATGTAGCGGAGGTAGATGTTGTGGGAAGTCCGTATTCCGTGAGCAGGGAGAATGTACAACGCAAGGTCGTGGTATCAGCTAATGTGGCCGGACGTGATCTGCGCGGAGTAGTCAACGAAATTCAAGCCACGGTAGATGCCAATGTGTCCTTCCCCGAGGGCTATCGGGTAGAATACGGTGGCCAGTTCGAAAGCGAGGCCCGTGCAACACGTTTGTTGTTGTTGGCATCAATCGGTGCGATTCTGGTCATCTTTTTACTGCTGTTCCAGGAATTCAGTAACCTGTCTTTGGCCAGTATCGTATTGCTCAACCTGCCACTGGCCCTTATTGGCGGAGTGTGCATCGTGTACCTGACGACGGGCATTGTTTCCATTGCCTCGACCATCGGTTTTATCAGCCTCTTTGGTATTGCGGCCCGAAACGGCATCTTACTGGTGAGCAGATACCAGGTGCTGCAGGAGGATTATTCGCTGCACGATACCCTACTGGAGGGATCACTGGATCGCCTGAATCCCATTTTAATGACTGCACTTACTACGGGCCTGGCCCTCATCCCGCTTGCCCTCGCTGGTGGCGAGGCCGGAAATGAGATCCAGAGCCCCATGGCCGTGGTCATCTTAGGGGGGTTGGTTTCCTCGACGCTCCTCAATCTGCTGGTTATTCCCTGTGTCTATTACCTGATGAAGCGGAACCGGGAATAGGAGGTACACCTCATACGATTTTTCGGGCGGCCTCAAATCGTTCCGCCACGTTATCCCAATTGATGATCGGGAAAAGGGCATCCACAAAATCGCCTCTTTTGTTGCGGTATTTTAGGTAATAAGCATGCTCCCAAACATCGATCACCAGAATTGGGATCACACCCCACTGAGTGAGCCGCTCGTGATTATCGCAGGAAAGCACCACCAGGCTATCGGCGAATGGTTGATATCCCAGAATACCCCAGCCGGCACCCTCCACTGACTTGGAAACCTGGGCGATGTTGTATTTCAGGGTGTCGAAGGTGCCGAAATATTTGTCGATGTACTTTTTCAGGTCGCCTTTTGGTTCAGTTCGCTTATTGGTAAGGTTGCTCCAGAAAATCGTATGTAATACGTGACTGGAGAAATGGTAGGCCAGTTTCTTGGTCCAGTATTCCACCTGGACATTATCGCGGGCATCCAGTGCTTCCCGGATGTTGGCCAGATCGCGATTGGCCCCCTTTACGGCTCCTCCGTGGTGAAAAGTGTAATGCAGGTATAAGGTCTCCTCGTCCATGGAAGGCTCCAAAAAGTTTTGGTTGTAGGGTAGCGGGAGGTGAACGAAGTTGCCGTCGGCGTCGGTTAGTTTGTCGATGCCATTTTGTTCCAGGCTTTGGGTGAAAACGCTGTTGACGGGCATGATGGAGGCTCCGCCTAAGATTAGACTGTTCTGTAGGAAGCTTTTGCGATCCATGATCTATGTTTTTTGCGATGAATGACCAACTGCTTTCGGAAAGTATTGGCACTTGCCTTAAGGTACGAGGATAAAACGTGGATTGCCGGTTGGGTGGTAAGTAGTTAGTCTGGTAATGAGCTTTGGTTATTGCTGAACGTAGCTTACCTCCCGTAGCCTTTAGAGAAGGCAATCTCGTGACGTACATTTTTTTGTACCTTAAAATGCTACTACTTTTTGGCAAACGCCAACAACACCAGATTTATGAACAAACACCTACTCACCATCAGCTGCCTGCTGTGCTGCCTGCCCTTTTCGGCGAAAGCCCAATCCCTGACCGCCGAAGATTACCGGCGGGCGGAAGCCTTCCGGCAAAAACATTTCCAGGAGAAAACGCAAAACCTGTACGTGAGCCCGCAATGGTTCCGGGATTCCACAGGCGTCTGGTATCGCCTCGAAGGGGAGGGGACGCTATCCTACCAAAAAGTGGTATTTCCGGATTTAGATCCGGAGCCTGCCTTTGATCACGACCTGCTAGCGCAAGCCATCAATGAAGCCCTTGGTACGGAAAAGGTGCGCGCGGATAGTTTGCCCCTGGACGGGATGCGGTTTATCACGGCCGATACCATTGGTTTTAACATTGGTGAAGCCTCGTTCAAGTATATTCTGAGTGATAACTCCCTGCATGATTGGATGCCGGTCTGGAACCGGGGCTCTCGTAGCCGAAGCATCTCCCCCGACAGTCAGTGGGTGGCTTTCGCCAAAAACTATAACCTCTACATCCGCTCGGTGGAAACGGGCGAAGAGATCCAACTCAGCACCGACGGTACCCGCGAGTATGCGTACGCCAGCTACTACGGCTGGGGCGATATC
>JASBTH010000026.1 GCA_030148525.1 Saprospiraceae bacterium
AATCGGCGCAAGACGTTTTTCAGGAGGTATTATTTGCGCCCCTGGGTATGGATTCCACGCATTTGGTTACCGATGAAGCCGGGAATTATGTGACCTACGGAGGTGCGCAGACAACCGTCCAGGATGCGGCGCGGATAGGCCGGTTGGTGTTGGATAAAGGTGTTTGGAACGGAAAGCAGATTGTATCTGAGTCATGGATTAAGACCTCTACACAGCCCAGTGCGTATGCTCCCTACTACGGCTATTTGTGGTGGCTGGATACCCAATCTGAGCATCCGAATATTGCCGCCATGGGTGACTTTGGCAAATTGACCATCATCTTTCCAACCCTCGATCTGGTATTTGTCCGCGCTCAGACGTGTGACTTATTGCAGGATATCCGCATGAGTTGGATGGGACCACCTTTCCTGCAGGCGATAGCGGATGTGGTGGAAGAAAAGCCGTAGGTGGTTTTCTGCCTTCCGGCAAAAAAGATAAATACCCCAAATACTGTATTCATGATATAGACAGCCACGCTGAACGAGTGACTACCCTGGGTTTTATTGATATTCCGGAGAACCTCGAACGAATACAAAACGGGATGGTTAAGTTCGAACAGGCGCTGCTGAAATCAAAGAATTAATACCACCTAACATGCAGCAATGTGTTCTCTTTGCCTGCTTGCTTTTAGCTGCTTCTCAGTGCTCCAATCCGGGGCCATTATTCGATGAGAAGAAGGAAAGAGCCAGCATTCTTAAGTTACATCATGATCAACGTTCCCATCATTTCGAGAAGGATTCCGTAGCCTTTACTAATCAACTATCGGATCAGTTTATCTCCGTAAACCGGGGTATCATCAGCGAACCAAAGCGACAGGCAACCATCAGCAGGTACCACCATTACTTTTCCTCTGTAGAGTTCATTCGTTGGGATGATGTAGCGGAGCCGATCATTCGATTTTCGGAGGATGGTTCGATGGCCTATACCATCGTGGATAAGATCGTAGTGGTGGATTACGATACAACGAATGGGGAGGCGATCCGGGATTCGACCCACTTCGCCTGGACCGCCATCTACCGCAAGTACGATGATGGCTGGAAGATCGATGCGGTGACTTCGACGGAACGGTAATTCGGTGTAATATGTAACTATTTTCGGAAAGCTCAGTGTACCAGTTAAAAGGAATTACGTTCTATGCGCTGTTATCTGTTTTTTGCTGGTTGGCTACTCTTCTCTGCTTGTACTCCGAATTCGCCCTCCAAAACCATGGAACAAGCCATTCGTGAAACCCTCCTGGCAGACAGCTACCTGGATCACCACCGCTTCTTTATGGCTTACCCGACGACCAGTGGTGATAGTGTGCTCTTCTATACAGATACGGGTGGTGGCCGCCTGGTGTATCCCGCTGTTGCCCAAATAATGAATCTCACCATCGATAGTGTAGCCGTAGAGGGTGGATACATGGAAATGCTGCCGGTAGCCGGTGCTTTCCGTGAGCGCGGATGGCCGGCGCCTTTGCAAGCGCCCTTTGTTTTTCGCGAGAGCCAGCGTATGGATACCAGTTTCGATGGGATGTTGGGCGCTTATTGGTTCGGTAACAAACGGTGGCGATTCGACTATGCGGATGGGAAGTTGTACAAGGTAGACAGCATTGACTGGTCAGCTTTACCCGCCTCCCACACGGTTGAGCTGGGGTTCATGACCGATAGCACCGACCAGGCGCTGACTCACTTCCCTCGCCTGGATATCGTTGTGGATGGAGACACTATTCCCACCCTGCTCGATACCGGAGCCAAAATATCGCTCAGCGACGAGGCCGCCACCATAATGGACCAGGAAGGTGAAGTGGGGGCGAGTTTTATTATTTCCACCCTCTTTGACCGCTGGCGTATGGATCACCCCGATTGGCGGGTCATCGAGGGTGGTGATGCCCACCTGCAAATGGATCTGATCGAAGTGCCCGAAGTGACCGTAGCGGGGCATACGGTGGGGCCCGTTTGGTTCGCCCGCCGACCCGATCCAAACTTTACGGAATACATGTCGCAGTGGATGGATCAGCCGGTACAGGGGGCCGTGGGTGGTTCCTGCTTTCTACACTTCGAATCGATGGTGGTGGATTACGTGGCACGCAAAGCGTATTTTCAGAGGTAGGGAATGCCTCGGTCAACTTTTTTCGAGGGGCATTATTGCGGGGTTAAACATATTTCGGGAAATTTGGTGGAACCTACTCCGGAGACGCCAGGCATGGCGCCTTCACTAAATTTCAGGATATGCCGACACCCAGCAACCCTATAATCAGTCATTATCATCGTGGAGGCCTGTTTGAAGCCATTTTACGCCGGTTGCAAGAAAGTGGCGTTGATCTGGCATCGGTTACTCCTCAGGATCTGGCTCCGGTCGATGAGTTTCACGTGCGCGGGGCCGCGGTAACCAAAGAGCTATCGGGTACGGTCGACCTCAAGGGTAAACAGGTGCTGGACATTGGCTGTGGACTAGGCGGACCCTGCCGGTTTCTGGCCACTGAATACGGTTGTCAGGTGACCGGTATCGATCTGAGTCCTGAGTTTATCCGCACCGCGCGTGCCCTGACCAAACTGGTTGGCTTGGATGGACAAATTACTTTTCTGGAAGCCTCCGCCACCAACCTTCCCTTCCCGGATGCTCATTTTGATGTGACCTGGACTCAACACGTCCAGATGAATGTGGCCAATAAACAGCGCTTTTACTCCGAGATGAGTCGGGTGCTGCGGCCCGGTGGGCAATTCCTGTATTACGATATTTTCTATTCGGGTACCGGGACCGTCACCTATCCCATGCCCTGGGCTACGGATGCTTCCCACAGTTATTTGTCACAAGCGGCAGAAGTGCATGCCCTTTTAGCTGATTTAGGCTTTCGCCAAAAAAGCAAGCAGGACCAGACGCAGGCCGGGATCGCTTTTTTCGAAAAGGTTTTCCAGCGCCTGGCAACTGAAGGGCCGCCTCCATTAGGCTTGCACCTGATCATGGGGGAATCGACGCAGCAAAAGCTCGGGAATTTATTGGCGCATTTGCGGGAGGGGGCGTTGGTGTTGGAGAGCGGGGTGGTGGTTAAATGATGAATGATGAATGCTCAGTGCTAAATGATGAATTAATTGAGCATTGAGCATTGAGCATTCAGCATTTAACATTATCAATACACCCTTAATTTATAGATTGAAACCTGATTATACTTTCCCTCCATCTTCACAAAATTCTGACCCTTTTTAGTGTACCAGAACCGCGTGGGCTGAGTGCCGCCGTAATCGGTGAAAACCACCCAGCAATCGAGGGTGCTGCCGTCGGGCAGGGTTACTTGTTCGGAGCCCTCCACCTCCAGTAAATAATAGCCGGGCGGAGTGCTGGCTCCGGGATGGTAAAAATTCATCACCGCCCGGTAGCCTTCCCGCATGGGCAGGAGGGAGTAGGTCTCGATGTCGATCTCCCAGTTGTAGGTGGGGACTTCCAGGTCGACTTTGAAGTCGGTAAGGTCATTGTCGCCGAGGGTATCCAGTGTCTGTACGGATTTACCATCGAAGGTGTAACCCTCGACGCCCTTCTGTTGGGTGCGGCGTACGTGACTGACCGGACGCAAGGTGCCCGGCTCGCACAGGTAGGTAAAGGAGCCATTGGTTTCGGGATTGGCGGATAGCCAATCGTGACAAACCGACAGATAGGTTTTGCCGTCTCGTTCTACCTCCTCTACGGTAATGGTTTTCAAGACCGGGAAGCGTTTTTTTCCCTGTACTTCCGTAAAAATAAGTTGGTTAAAGGTGCCTTTTTCCAGTTGGTCGTAGTGTTGGAAACGGTGTCCAACGTGGATCGTGTCGATGTCCTGGGCTATGGTGACGACCGAGACCAATAGCGCCAGCGATGTAAGTAGTGTTTTCATGCTCGCAATTTGGCGGAAGCCTGGAAAGAATGCTGGGGCGATCTACAGTTATGTGTACTCCTTGGATGACTCGTCTGCTAAGATCGAAGCCCCGAAAGAGTCGATTAATTTCACGGAACTGTCGATTGTACCATCATTAATGCACGCATTTAGAGATCTTAGCGGGGTGAAGCGATTAGTATTTCTGTTGCACCTGGCCTTCTGGGTGCTGTTCTTTGTGTTTAAATATTTCGATTACCGGCCCAATGTGGGATCGGAGCGAGCCTTCCTGCTCATTGTCATTCCGGGGGTATTCAACCTGGTGGTAACCTATGTGCATTATTTTGCTCTTTTGCCTTTCCTACTGCGTAAACAATATTTGTGGTATGCACTCCTGCTGGTAGTCTTATTGGGGATAGCCATTCCCGCGCGGGGGGTGGTAGAGGCTGAATTCCTTACCCAAATATTCAATACCGATTACTATACAACCTGGACGCTGAGCCGGGTCACGAGCATGTTGTGGAACATGGCTTCCTTCCTGCTGTTTATCGCCCTGATTAAATTTACGGTCGATCGCTTTGAATTGGTCAACCGTCAGAAAACCCTGGAAAATGAAAAGCTCACCGCCGAACTGAACTACCTGAAGGCACAGATCAATCCCCATTTCTTGTTTAATACCCTGCACAACCTCAATTACCTCGCCGAGCAAAAGAGTGATCAGGCTACCGGGGTGATCATGAAATTGTCGTACATCATGCGCTACATGATCTACGAGGCTCATAAGCCAGCCGTGCGTCTCGAACAAGAGATCAGCTATATTCGGGATTACCTCGATCTGGAAGCTATTCGCCTCAATAATACCTTCGATCTGACCTTCTCGGTGGAGGAGGTGGATACCGACGTGCACATCGCCCCTCTGCTGTTGATCCCCCTTGTGGAAAATGCCTTTAAACATGGTATCAGCGATCAGCAATCCGAGAATTGGATCACCATCTGCATGGAGGGGGATGAAAAACGACTTCGGGTGGAAGTAGCCAATAGCCTGAAGCCCGAGGAGCTGCGCGAAGATAGTCCGTCGGGCTTCGGACTGGAGAACCTCCGCCGTCGCCTGGAGCTGGCGTACCCCGGCCGGCATACGCTGGATATTGATGCCCGGCCCACTCAGTTTTGCACCACCTTAACGCTTGCTTTATGATACGCTGTATGATCATCGACGACGAGCCCTTCGCTCGTAACCTGCTGCAAGACTATTGCGGGCGCCTGCCGAACCTCGAAGTGGTAGGTACCTATTCCAGTGGCATGAAAGCCCTGGCCGGTCTGCAGCAACATCCCGTGGAATTGATCTTTCTGGATATTCGTATGCCCGGACTGAGCGGACTAGAATTAGTACAGTCATTGACTCAGGTACCGAAAATTATTTTCACCACGGCTTTTTCAGAATACGCCGTAAAGGGATTCGAACTCGACGCAGTAGATTACCTGCTCAAGCCTTTTGACTTTCCGCGCTTCCTGAAGGCGGTCAATAAGGCGACCGCACGCCTTCAGGAAACGTCTCTTCCTCCCGCCGATGAACACCTCTTCGTAAAGGAGGGCCGTCACACGGTGAAGCTACTACTCTCCGACATCCGCTATATCCAGGGGCAAAAGGACTACGTCATGTTCCACACCACCGAGCGCAGGGTTATGAGTCTGATGAATCTCAAAGATCTGGCGACCCGACTGGCTGAGCATCACTTTCTGCGCGTCCACCAATCCTACATCGTGAATACTGCCCACCTGCACCGCTGTTCCACTGAAGAAGTGGAGATCGGCGACAAAGTCATTCCGGTAAGCCAATCATATCGCCACCTCTTAAAGGCGTATCTTGCGAAGATTAGTTCATGAGCTTTGCTTACGGTTTTGAAAAAAGAAGTTTCCTGCAGTCCTGATTCCCCATTCCTTCCATCGCTCAGTACCTTCCATTAACAGAAATTGAACAAAGCTTGACATTGAAGGTGCATTGCACCAAATGAGTCAAACCCTGCGCCATTTCGACTAGCCCGCCGGAGCTCCTACCCATAGTTTTGAGGTGTTCTTTTCATCAAACACCCATATCATGAAAACCGCACCTGCAAATCTGGAACATACCCTTTACCTAATATTCGTACTAGGAATGATCAGTTTACTGACAGCACTGATCATCTACACCTGCCCCATATTCAATCAGCTGTTGCTGGAATTTGACGCCTGGTGGACGGAAGTCCACCGGGCAGCAGCTGAACCCAATGTTTTTTATGAATATGGACCTGGAGGTTTTCCAAAATGAACAAATGCTAAAGGGCAGCCCGGTACCACCACGGGGCATGTATGCGAATTGGTATCAAGACGCCCAGTAAAGGTGCTTGGGCCAAGGTCCGTAGTCCAAGGTTTGTGCAAAGGTTCCGGATCGGTGTGTTTCGTGATATCGGTCCGGAGTCTTTTTCGAAATTCAGTACTTTTTTAGAAATATTAAGCTTGATGATACGCCAATGGTTCCACATCATATTGATGTTGCTGGCTGGGCAAGTTGCTGCCCAGGGACCGGCCATGGTGGCACCGACCCCAGAGCCCTTTTCCCTGTTGGAAAAAGGCGCAATACAGGTTTGGACGGATACTTCCGGTGAGGCTGCACTGGACCATTCAAGGCAACAATCGTACCGTCCAATTGATAGTCCCCTCGTTAGATTGATCTATCCGCAAGCTTTGTGGGCACGTATATATCTGGCACCGGGTGAAGACCCGATGGAAAAATGGTTACACTTTGCTGGTAACTATCAGGACTATCCCTGGCTAAATGATATTGGACAAATTGATGTATGGTTTGTACGTGGCGATTCAGTGATCAGACATGATCAAACAGGATACTATGTTCCGGCCAGCCAACGTGCCCTTCCTCTCCGCAGGGCGGTGCAGGCTGTACCTATACCAAGGGTCAGGAAGGATACACTGACTGTTTACCTTCGAACGGTGAATCTGGAAGCCAATAATCCCTTGTTCTGGAAGCCAATGATCCGGCCGGCCAACAAAAAAGCGGGTTATACACACGATAAAAATAAACTGGTGGTATATGGTTCTTTTTTAGCCTTTCAGGTTGTGGCCTGGTTTGTTTTGGCTTTTTGGTTCTTCATTCGCGAGTCGTCTTTCCTGTATTTCGGTCTGTTTTGTATCATCTTCTCGGGGCACTATCTTTTTCTCGACCCAGTATCAACGGTAGGTGACCATCTTTTTCCCGAAAATCCCTATTGGTGCCAGGTCATTTTTGACCTTTGCGGATCGGGAGGAGTGCTTTTTATGCTCTTTTTTGGACGGGCATTTAGCGAAAGCAAGGCCCGTTTCCCCTTCTGGTACAAATATTTAACTATTACCATCGGTATATCGGTGGTCCTGTTGGTAATTGAAGTAGCGCAGATGCTGCAGCCTCCCTTCCGTTTTATTCCATTGGCGAGCTTTGGGATTTTAATACTTATCATTCCGGTAGCCATCCGCTTTGTTACCTCCGGGTGGTACGGTGCTCAGTTCTTTGGAGTTGGGATAATGACGTTAATGGGTTTTGGCGTAATCGGACAGTTATGGAATGCCGGGATTATTCAACTTCCATTTAACCCCTGGCCCGTAGGCCAATTGGGACTCCTGCTTATTTATGGAGTGGGTCTTGGTTACCGGCTTTGGCAGGGAGAGAAGGAAAAATCGGAGGCTTTACGTATCCAGGAGCTCGATGCCATTAAATCGCGTTTCTTCGCCAATATCAGTCACGAATTCCGTACTCCCCTTACCCTTATTGCGGGGCCGGTAGGCCAGGCTTTGGAACGCATGCCGGCCAGTGAGGACCCCGAAGAAGCCAATGATATTCCGGTGCCGGGACGTCATTTACAGTTAATCCAACGCAATACTCACCGCCTGCAGGCACTGGTAGACCAGTTGTTGACTTTGTCGCGGCTGGAAAATGGCGAGCCCGACTGGCGATGGCAAACGGGCGGGTTGATCACCTATCTGCGAACGCTGGCAGTTTCTTTCGAGAGTCTGGCCGAACGACGCCACATCCAGTACGAAATCCATCTGCCCGCCGAGCCAGATCGTGCTCAGTTCGATCCCGACAAATGGGAAAAGATCGTCACTAACCTTCTGAGTAATGCCTTTAAGTTTACGCCTGATCACGGGATCATCCGGGTGCAGGCAAGTGATACCGGTGAGTCCATCCGGCTGGAAATCAGTGATTCGGGACCGGGTATTCCGGCTGGGGCTATCGGTCAGATTTTTGATCGCTTTTACCAGGTGGAAGGAACCGAAGCGCAGGGTACGGGTATCGGTCTGGCCCTCGTCAAGGAACTGGTGGATACCTACGGTGGGCAGATCAGCGTACAGAGTCAGACCGGAAATGGGACCACCTTCCGGATCGTATTACCCTACCGGTCGGAAGACCTTCCTGCGGGGGAGTTTCTGAACGAGAAGCCAAAGACCACCATCCCCCTGTTATCCAATGGACAATCAGAGGAAGTGCCGACCGCCGGAGATCCCGATCAACCATTGATATTAGTGGTGGAGGACCACCCCGAACTGCGCCAGTACATTGGGAGTCAGTTAGCCGGGGGATATAGGGTTGTGCTCGCCGCAGATGGACAGGAGGGGACGAAAAAAGCTCTGGCCATGGTTCCCGACCTCATCATCAGTGACATTATGATGCCCCGTCGAAACGGCCTGGAATTGTGCCAGACGCTGAAAGCTGATCCACGCACCAGTCATATACCGATCATTCTCCTTACCGCCAAGGCCGGACAGGAACCGAAGATACAGGGCCTGGAAACCGGTGCTGATGATTACCTGACTAAACCTTTCCATGGTCGGGAACTGCGCATTCGAATGCAAAACCTCATTGACCAGCGCGAGCGGTTACGGAAGCATTTTGCGGAGGCTTCTGTCGGCCTTCCGGCAAAAACAGGGCTCAAATCACTCGATGAACGCTTTATGCAAGATGTACTGCGCGTGATCGAGGAAAATCTCGACAACGAGTTTTTTACCGTTGAGGAGCTGGCGGAGAACGTCGGGTTTAGTCGGTCACAGCTTAATCGGAAAATCAAGGCGCTGACGGACCGAACGACCAATCAATTCATTCGATCCTGCCGCCTGCAACGGGCCAAAGAACTTTTGGAGCAGGGAACTGGAAGTGTTTCAGAGATCGCCTATCAGGTAGGATACAGCAATCTGTCGTATTTTGCACGGAGTTATAAATCACAATTCGGACGATTGCCCAGTGATGTTTTACGTTAAGGTACACTGTGGCGAATACCTTAGCAGTTTAATAAGGAAAAAATGTACAAGATCCGTGCCCTGCTCATCCTGGGTTTCGCTCTGCCCAGCGTACTCCTGATCCTCGTTGACCACCTGGAAGCCGAATGGAGCCTTGGTGCCTTTCTCGATGGCGCCCTTACCAGCCTGTGGTTTACGGCTTTTTTCGCCATCGGTATTTGGTGGTTGATTCGCCGTAATGTCGTTTTTCAGAAGAACCACGCCCGTCGGGCCCTATTGTTCGGGTTGTCCGCCGCCGCGGTAACCTGGGTGAGTTTATGGGGGTTTTGGCAGGTCAATCCCAATGCCGAGCATTTTGAGTTTATTTTCGCCCTCAATAGCGGCTGGTTTCTGGTGATGGGACTGATTACTGCCTGGTGGTGGAACCGTACTCTGCGTATTCCCTGGTCACCTAAAGGATAGTTTCGGTTCTTTTTGCTTTTTTGCGAAAGCAAAGAATACCCAATGCCAGAATTAATAGATTTAAGCCAAACCATCCGCTCCAGCATGCCCGTCCATAAATCGATGCCACCAGTGCGGATACGCGTGCACGCCACCCACGAGGAATGGGCCGGCGAGGAAAACCCCACAACCCAGACGCCTTCGGTGCTGCACCTCGATTTTACCGAGCACACCGGCACCCATGTTGATGCGCTGAATCATATGGGGCCAGAGCAGGCCGGGCAGTCGATTGATACCATGCCCTTGTCTACTTTTTTTACGGAGGGTATTTGTCTGGATCTTTCTTATAAGGGAGAAAAGGAATTGATCCATACCCGGGATATACAAAAAGCGCTGGATACCAAGGACCTGACCATTCGGCCCGGAGATACGGTGCTGCTCTATACCGATCATTATCGCAGGACTTACGGAACCAGTCGGTGGGCCGATGGCCCTGGCCTCAGTGCGGAGGCAGCGCGATGGCTGGGCGAGCAGAGGATTGCTGCATTTGGTGTGGAAACGGTGGCACCGGGTGTATCCGGCATATCCAATAAAGAAGTGCATCGCATTTGTGGCGAACTCCGGTTCACCCATTATGAGAACCTGATCAATTTGCATCAATTGGTGGGTCGGGGTCGGTTCCGCTTTATCGGGCTTCCGCTAAAAATCGAAGGAGGTACCGGATCGCCGGTGCGGGCAGTGGCGGTTTTTGAAGGATGATGGCTACATTCGTCTAAATACCCGACTATTATTTCCATTCATAGATTTTATTTGCGCAACTGACAGCCCCTGTTGATCTAAGAGCGTGTTTGGGATTTATCCTTTGGACTGCAAATGTCTATTATACCGACAACGAAGTGGTTTGGGAATCCAAAACACTTCGAGTCGAGTATATACTCGCGTGAAAAGGTTGGGCAAAGCCCAATCCTTTTCGGAAGCGGTATATTTGAACCTCACTGCAGCCTTTTTTCGCCCCGTAGCCATGCTACGAAGCTCAAAAAAGGCTTTGTGAGAACCAAACTCTAGACATTTTCGCCATCAAAAACAAATCCCAAACACGCTCTTAGGGGGCAGCACCAGCAAGCGCTCCAGACTTGAAAAATCGATCAAATAATTCGGTTAAGTCGCATTAGCCGCATATTCGCACCATTATCACCTTTCTTGCATGCCCGTCACACAGGAAGCCATTCTCGATTTTATCAGCCACTGCCAGCAGGCAGACGGGCAGTTCCTAAGTTACGAATCCTATCCGGATGGTCACCCCCTGCACGAACTGGGCTGGCACACCAAAGACCCTTCCCCCTTCGTCCACGCCAATATCCTGATTGCGCTAAGCAGTTCAGAACATCCCAAAGCGAAGGCCATCATCCAGCGGGGACTGCCTTTTATCAGAAATTCTATGGAGCGAAATGGGTTTTGGCGGTTCTGGCCACAAGGGGGACAAACCCACAATGTACCCCCCGACCTGGACGATACGGCCGTTTGCTCCTTTCTCATGGTACAAAATGGCCAACCTATTCGCAACCAGCACCTGTTATTGCGCAATACCGGACCCGACGGGCGCCTGCTCACCTGGGTAGTACCCAGACCTAACTACCTGCGTTATCCGCTATTTTGGACATGGCTGCGAAGGGATGCCCGCCACTGCCAAACCACCATTCAGTCCCCCATGCTCGACGTGAGCGATTCGGAACCCGCCGTTCTCGCCAATGTCTTGCTGTACGTGGGCGATCACCCAAAAGCACGGCCAACAGTAGCCTACGTACTGGATCAATTAGCCCAACCCGAGGAAATGGAGCTACAATATTATGCCGATCCCATTGTCCCCTACTACCACGCCAGTCGCGCCCTTCATTTTGGCACTCGCTCTCTGGAATCTCTTGCGCAGTGGGTGCCACCACTGCTCCGGGAGGGTCGAATTCCCATTGCCGATAATCTGCTTTCGCAGTCCATGGCAGTAACTACGCTCCATTATCTCGGGGCGGACGACCAATTACCATTTTTTGACTGGTACCAGCAGTGGCTGAATATGGAGGATCCGGGTTCGGATTGGCCGGCCTATCCCTATTTTGTCAGCAAGGACCATAATTTCCGGGCCGGGGCGCCCGCACTTACCGCTGCCTTTTACCTGGAGGCACTTGGCAACCTGACAACTCCCTGAACCATGCCAAAGCATACCTTTGACACCATTTCGGGTATCCAGCAAGCTTATCTGATCAGGATATGTATGCTCTTTTTTGGCGTAAGCCTGATCAATACCTGCTCCCAACCCGAAACGGATCGGCTGATAACCAGCACGTTTAGTGTATCCTCCGGAGAGGAACCTGCCTTCACAATAACAAATACCAGCGAGGACCATATCTCTTTTCGTTGGTCGATCAATGAGGTATTCCCGATGTCGAGATCGAACCTCGTTCGGATGGCCGCATCTACCAATAATACAGCAAGTAACCCGGTAAACCTTTGGCGAGTGACTCATCGCTATGTCCAATCACAAACAATGGACCTGGCCGACTCCCTGTACCGCTACCCTGAACTCATTTTCAATTCGGCAGGCTACGGAAATTGTGGGAATCAATCCCGGTTTTTGAGCCAATTGTGGCTGGCGGCAGGTTACCCGGCAAGGATTTGGTCGTTACGGGGACACGTAGTTCCCGAGGTACGTGTCGATTCCAGTTGGCAGATGTACGACCCAAATACAGGTGTGCGCTTTTTAGTTTCCAACAAAACAACGGCCTCCGTAAGTGATATCCATCCGAACCACCAATTCAGTCTGTTACCCTTGAATACCACCGACACTTTTCCCGCCGGTCATCCCTTTCAGCACTTGGTCCACCTGCCAGCCTATCAGGCGAAAGCCAGGCCTTCCCCCGCTGTTCCCTCCGACACCTTTAATACTACCTGGATAGTCCCCCCAATGGCTAGTCTGACTTGCTGCCGCCCGGGGACGTGGCCCGACGGTACCCCCAACCGGAACCTCAGGGTGACCATTCCTCCCGGTGTTGGAGGATCCCTGTATATTCCCCTAATTACTCTTCGCGACCCGGCAAAGCC
>JASBTH010000032.1 GCA_030148525.1 Saprospiraceae bacterium
GGGCCCGATCGCAGATGGGTGGATGGTGTCTCCCGCTCTGGTTGCAGGGGGGCGGTATTGGGTACTCCGTGCACTACGACCTGGCGGGTAGTCGGCAGATACTGAATAAGATCCGCCAACTGGTCCCCATCCACATCAAAAAAGCCGACGATATTGTCGAAGCGTTTGAGTTCAGTAGCTGTTCCGTTTGCAACATCCAATTCGAGCAGGATACTTTCAATCAGGGTGTCGGGATCGGGAGCAAAACCGGCCGAATGCAGGAGTACCTCGGCTACCCCCTCACCGTCGACCTCCAGTATGCTGAAATCCAGTCCCGCTACCGTACCGTATCCATGCAGGGCCTGGCTGACGTCTTCCTCCAGGAAAAAGCGGGTGGTGGTCAGCATTGTTTTTTGGGATATATCGTCCGGACCAAACGGGTGAGCAATTATATGGCCCGGCTCGGAAGCAGTTATCCATTCGGATTGCCGGGGGGCGACGGTCCAGATGTCCAGCATTCCGTTTTGATTGTAGTCTGTTACAGAGGCCGCCTGTGTCCGCTCGGCCAATTGGGCGCGATTGAACCAGGCCTGGCCGGGTTCGGAGCGGTACTTCTCGATGATTTCCTGGCCGTGAGCTACAAAGGTTAAGGTGATGCACAACAACAGAATATTGTATCGACACATGAGGTGCTGTTTTTAGGAGATGCAGAAAAAATGGAGTGGTAGTGATTAGAAAGACCAGAGCTGGACTTTCCGGACATCGGCATTAAACAGGAGGAACTCGGCCCGGCCGTTATTATCCAGATCGTAGGCACCCATGAACGCATAGTTGGCATCGATATCCAGTTCTTCCGTTTGCATATCGGAAACACCCTGAACTGTGTAGGGACAAAAACCAACGAGAATGCCGATGATGCGGCCATTTTTCTCCTGACCGATGAGTAGTTGGTTGGGCGATTCCTCCGAGGAACACTCCTGAGCGGGGGTATTCAAAAAGCCCAGAAATTTATAGGGCCCCTCGGGAGAGGCAAATTGCACATCAAAATGGAGCTCTTTTGCGCTGGTAGGAAGTACGGTTATGACGCCACCACTTTGGTCGTTTTCAATAGTGACCAGATCGGGTTGGCCGTCGTTGTCGTAATTGTGGAGATCCAGTACGGAGAATTCATTGGCTATGGCTCCGCCGGCTGCGACGGCGTTCAGGTCAAAATCGCGCGGTCGAACCTGGTCAGTGGATTCCCAGAGGAGTGTTTGTGTGTGGCTATGGGTACAAAATAGCAATGCACCCACCAGGATTAGCAGGTATTTCATGAATATGGTTTTGCTTAAGAATATACTTGTTGGATAGCAAAAAGACAAAAAGGTTTAAAACCGATAAGAAGGATGATTAAACTTTTTTGGCCGAAAGGTCTTACTATTGTCCTAAAGCAAAACGAATGATCACAGTTCTGTCCGGATCGAATCGCAAGGGTAGCGAAACGCTGCGCTTCGCCCATCAATACGCCGATTTTTTGCGCAAGCATACCGATCAGGAGGTTAAGGTATTGGCCCTGGAAGAGATCCCGCACGACTATTTCTTTCCCGAAATGTACAGCTCTAAGCGCCAGGCCGACAGCCTTCGCGCCGTGCAGGATGAATTCATGATCCCCGCCGAAAAGATCGTCTACGTCACTTCCGAATACAACGGTGGTTTCAACGGTGCCCTCAAACTGTTTCTGGATGCCTGCTCGGTTCGTGAATACAGCGCCACCTTCAAAGGCAAAAAAGCCGCTTTGGTGGGCGTCGCCTCCGGACGCGCGGGTAATCTTCGCGGTATGGAGCATATGACAGGGGTCCTCAACCACGTAGGTACCATCGTCATGCCCAACAAACTGCCCATCTCCCGCATCGAAGAACTCATCGACGACCAGGGCGACATTGTGGATACCGCCACCCTGAGTGTGATGGAAAAGCACGCGGTGGAGTTTTTGGAATTTTGAATTTTTAGTGTTTAATTTTTAATTAAATGTTTTATTTTTAGACACTTACGTATTTCCCCCTAATCCCGGTACAGAGTATTGAGTAGTAGGTATTAGGGAAACCATGAACCTTGTTCCATCTCTCCAATTCCCCAACTCCCCCTTTCTACTTCTGATCTCTGATCTCCGATTTCTGATCTACAAAAAGCACTCCCTTCGCCCCCGTAGCCGTCACTGTATCTGCCAGCGTGCCGACGGAAGCAGCTATCTCCAGTTGCCGGTTCATTTCCGCGCGGGTATTTGCATTGATGAGGTGGGAGTAAACGATCCAGGCGGTTTCAATGTCCTGATTGACTAAGGTTCCCGGCGTTTCATCCCAATGGCTGAGGTACATGGGCTTTTGCCGAAAGGCTACCGAGTCAGGGTGATAATCACGATAGTAGGTGGCCGCCGGAACGGCCTCGTGATGGACGTATACCAACTCGCCTTGGGGATGGTCCATGGTGACTTTTAATACTTCGCGGGTGTTCTCGACCTCCAACGGCAGAGCCAAATAGACCATGCCGCCCGAGAGTGGCAGCACGGGCAGCCAGAGGATGGTGAAAAACCAGGGTGTCCACTGGCGACGGCTCCACAGATTATCCGTACCCACTGCCATCAGGAAACCAAATAAGGGGATCAGAAACAGGGTAAGTCGGGGGAGCAGGGAATACTGCTCCAGACCGGAAGCGACCAGGCAAGCGAGAATTGGAAAGCCCAGGAGCCACAGGAGGGCATGGTCTTTCTTAATCAGGATAAGTACGCCCCACAAGAAAAGCGGTATGCTTACCAGGTACGAGACCACCGTATATCCGGCAGCGTTTCGGAATAGGGACAGCAAGAGGGCAGACCAAGTAGACCATTCGGTCGAGTTGGTGGGAAGTAAGGGCAGGAAGTAGCTCTTATGGTAGGTATTGAGGTAGTCGCTGTCGATGTCGGGTCGCAGCAAGTACCAGTAGTACAGTCCGAAGCTGAGCAACCAGGCCATGATGGCCAGAGCCAGGGGGGGAAGTTGCCGGTAGTCTTGCTTTCGCAAAAAAGTAAAGCCATAGTAACAGCCAACGCCTGCCAGTACAAAGACGATTGGCATGGAAACCCAGACGGCAAGGCTACCCAGAAGGGTCCACCATAGCCAGCGGCTATTGGTCATCTTTGCCGGAGTCCAGTTCAGGGCTAGGTAGATCAACCCCACGCAGCCCAGCGCATCCATGCTGTACTGTTTGCACTCCGTTCCGTACCGAAGCATTTCGTAAGAAAAGGCGGTCAAAAAAACCGGGATGATGCGTACCCACGGATTGGTAATAATTTTTTGCGCAAGCAGATAAACCAACCATAAGGTGGCCAGACTGGCAAGAAGAGGGACTAAGCGCAGACCAAATTCGGAGGATCCGACTAGCCTGACGGTGCCCTTAACGGCACTCAAAAACAGGGGTGGAGCGTACTGCTGGTAATCCAGCGCAGTAAAGAAGCCGGAAAGTGGGCGCTCCACAATATTGCGGGCCAGGTTGGCTTCATCCAGGAAGAGGGATCGGTTCTGTAGGTACACTTTCAAACGTACGGCCACCCCGGCCAACAAGATGATTCCGGCCCCGACCCGGGCGCTGCGTCGTGAGAAAGGAAGGTCATTCATGGCCCTAAAGATAGCCAGAAATTGGGTGCTTTGATGTTGTAATTCCCGGGAAAAGGCGAACCAAAAACGCTACGCCAAACCTGTCGGAGCGTTAGCCAGCC
>JASBTH010000052.1 GCA_030148525.1 Saprospiraceae bacterium
GCTAAGTTAAATTGCGGCTGGAATCAACAGGAACGATGGGAACATCCACGGAGATTTTCCGGAAAATCTCCGTGGATGTTCCCATCGTTCCTGTTGATTCCAGCCGCAATTTAACTTAGCTTTGCAACCATTCGTAAAGCAAGTAAATTCAACGACATGGGTATCTGGAAAAAGCGTACTACCGAAGAAATAAAAGAACGGGTTTTCGGTGCCTTACGGCAAAATGCCAACTTCTACAGTACCAATATCCTGGGGGTACCGGCCTCACACCTCGATGGGAAGGTTTTTCCCGAAGATGCCCCCCAATTGAAGGATGCTCCTTTTCTCACCACCCTCATCCACAACCCCAACCACATCGGGTGCCATACCCTGGGTGATTCGGAGGCTTTTTTTGCGGGAACGCAGGAACTGGAGCGGGAGGTTATCCGCATTTGTGCGGAAGATATTCTCCACGGAGAGCCTAACCAACAGGACGGCTACATCGCTTCGGGTGGCACCGAAGCTAATATTCAGGCTATGTGGATATACCGCAACCTGTTTATACGGGAATACCAGGCTGCTCCAGAAGATATACTGATCATCGGATCGGAGGATAGCCACTATTCCGTGGTGAAGGGCGGTAATGTACTAAACGTAGATGTCCATCTGGCTAAGGTTGACGCTGTAGAACGAAGCATTGACTCCGAGGCCCTCGATCGGGACATAGCCGAATGGGTTGCCAAAGGCAAAAAGTACGCCATTGTGGTGGCCAATATGATGACCACCATGCTCGGTTCGGTTGATGACCCTGAACTGTACCTGAAGCCCCTGGAAAAATACGGTATTGATTACCGCTTACACATCGATGGTGCATACGGTGGCTTTTTCTACCCCTTCAGCCACCAGGAAGGATCAACCCTGCACTTTGGTAATCCGAAGGTTACCTCAGTTACGCTGGATGCCCACAAAATGGCGCAGGCCCCTTACGGTACGGGGATATTCCTGGTCCGCAAAGGATTAATGAAATACGTCAACACCGATCAGGCAAGCTACGTGAAGGGATTGGATGCTACCCTGGTAGGCAGCCGCTCGGGCGCCAATGCCATCGCCGTGTGGATGATTCTGAACACCTATGGCCCACACGGTTGGTACGAAAAGATCCAGGTCTTACTGCTGCGAACGGACTGGATTTGCCGGCAATTGGATGAGATTGGCGTACGGTATTTTCGTAACCCCTTCTCTAATATTGTGACTATTTACGCCGATGATATAGCGTCCGAACTGGCCCATCGCTTCGGTCTGGTTCCCGACAGCCACCACGAGCCCAATTGGTTTAAGATTGTGGTAATGGATCACGTTACGGTCGATAAGTTGGAGCCTTTTATCCAACAATTAAAGGAACATCGATCCGCCATTAGTCAGTAGGATTGCCCCGGAAATCTGATCAAGAGCCACAAATTGTCGACCAGTTCGGAATTAGGACTCAACGAATGAAGAGTTGTTCCTGTTTTTAACCAAAAGCGGAAACGCCCAAAATACGTTGACCTATGATCGAACGCATTCAAGAACAGAAGAACCAAAACCTGATCAGAACGGGCTTGCTATTAATTGGCATGCTGATCTTGCTGGTGGCGGTGGGCTGGTTGCTGATCGGCCCGCAGGGGATGATCTGGATGGGAGCATTTGGTCTTTTGATGGCGTTCCTCAGCTTTCAGATCCCTACGGAGACCATTATGCGTTTTTACCGGGCGCGGCCGCTCACCATGCAACAAGCGCCCTACCTGAATCGCATTATTCAACAATTGTCCCGGAAGGCAAAATTAAAAAAGGAACCACAGCTTTACTACATAGCTTCGAATAGTGTAAATGCCTTTGCCACTGGCCGACAGAGTGATCCCGGTATCGCCGTCACCCACGGGCTCCTGCGTCAATTGAGTGCTAAGGAGGTTACTGCTGTTCTGGCTCATGAATTGAGCCATGTTGCCCATAATGATATGCGCCTGAAAGGACTAACGAACATTATGGGGCGTATGACGCGTTCCTTCTCCCTGATTGGCCAAATTCTTTTATTCATCAATCTGCCTCTGTTGGTAATGGGAGAAGAGACCTTCCCCTGGCTGGGGATTCTGTTACTCATTATCGCCCCTACCCTGTCGACCTTGATGATGCTGGCTATTTCCCGAACCCGCGAGTTTGATGCTGACCTTGAAGCGGCCCGCCTCACCGGCGACCCCAACAGTCTGGCCGATGCGCTGCTCAAGTTAGATTACATTAACCGCTCTTCGGCCATGCGTCCGCTCACCCACCGCATACCGCGCTGGATGAGCACTCACCCTCAGATGGATGAACGCATCAAGCGACTGCGCGAACTGGCACCGCGTTACGAACCCCGCATCAGTTGGGAAGCTTTAGATCGCTTCCTGCGGCAGTCGCCGTTTTTCCGGCAGACGGGGTTTTGGATTTAAGGGTATCTCTATAAGATTAAAAGAGGCTAGATGCCAGACAAGAAGATTAGACTTTTGTCTGGCATTTAGTACTCTGTAACCTAAGTAACTTTGACTTATGGCTGTGCCTTTCGGCAAAATACCTCGTTCGTCCGCACGGATGCTCTGATCCAAGAGTAGGGCCCCTTCACCCCACTCTTGGATATGCGCCTTGTCTTTTGCCAAAATGCACTACCCATATTTTCAAATAACATAGATTACAGAGTACTAGCCTCTTTATGTAATAAGTCTTAAGTCTAGCATCTGGATATCTAGACTCTTCCGAAGACCTTACTTCTTATACAACTCCTGCCCTGCCTGGAAGTATTTATCACCTTCTTTCCAATACGGTTTGCTTTCCGCATCGTTGGCGATCAGTCGTGCCAGATAGATGTAGGATTGTACGTACTTCAGCATGTAGTCGTAATCGACGCTGTCGGGGTTATCCGTTACCTGGTGGTAATATTTATTGATCTCTTCGTCGAACGAGATCAGACCAGGACTAAATGTCATAGCCGGTACACCCTTAGCGGCAAAAGAAACATTATCCGAACGATCGAACAGGTTTTGTTCGGGAGCCGGATCGGGAAAGACCTTTAAACCGGCAGCAGTCAGCGCAGAAACGACCTTCTCATCCGTTCCGGTACGACCAAACCCAAAGATGGACACGTGTTCGGTGCTGTTGTAACCGGCACCATCGGTATTCAGGTTGAAGA
>JASBTH010000067.1 GCA_030148525.1 Saprospiraceae bacterium
ACTATCCGAAGGCAAGTGCCTCCTATGAAGCGCATCCTGTTCCCGTAAGAGGAGTTGAAGATGATTTCCAGAATTTTGTGTTGGAGGTATTCTCGTAACAAAAAGGAAGGAAATCGATGCAAATCATCGGAATAGAAAGGCTTGATCTCATCCAATGAAAGCATGTAGATACTGATTTAAGATACGGAAGCGATCATTCAAGGCTTTGCTATTGATGTACCCCAGGTAATGTTGCAACCGCTCTTCATTGAGCGTTTCGGAGATTTGCCAGGCATTCCAGCGTAAGGCCTCGTAATCATCCTCACTGCTCAATTCGGGATGTAAATACAGGTAATCGATCAGCACTTTTTCCGGTTGGGCTATTTTGTACCAGGCATGTCCGCTTTTCTTGAGATGATATCCAAAGCACAAAGACGGTTTAATCGTTTGGTACCGGAATTGTCCGATGGGTGTAGAGAACTCTTGGGAACGCCGAGTAGCCACCGAGGTGGTCATGAAGGTGCCCTCCGGAATAAAACCATAATGGCTTAAAGCAGACTCCAGGGATACATAGGAGGGACCATATATTTTATTGGCGACGTACGCCAGGTTGGCTGGGTGTAGGTCGTTATCCGAGAAAGTATACCAGCCATTTCGGATTTTCAGCAAGTAACCTTTCCGTTGCCAATGCGTGAGGTTCTTCGTGTCAAAACCCGGAAAAGCCTTCTCAATGTCCATGATCGAAAAGGCGATGAAGTCCTTAAATGTCGATTTGAAATGAATAAATTGAGTTTTCATTTCATTTTTTTACTAAAAATAGGAAAAAATAGAAACAAAATCAATGCAAACCTATATCAAAATCCCCTTTCTCTTTGTCACCCTGCTAACCCTTGCCGCCTGCGAGAATAATACCAATCCCGACACTACGCAGGAAGATCCCCGTGATATGAGCTGGGATGCTGTTTTGGCGGAAGCCGAAGGAAAAACCGTCGACCTGATGATGTGGATGGGCGATCCACAGATTAATGGCTACATCAACGATTTCGTGAAGCCGGCACTGAATGATCAGTACCAAATCGACCTGAATGTGATCAACGGGCAGGGTAACACCATTGTACAAACCCTGATGGCCGAAAAACAAGCGCGCCGATCGGAAAGTGAGATCGATCTGATGTGGATCAATGGGGAGACCTTCTACCAGTTGCGGCAGATCGAAGCACTTTGGGGGCCCTGGACCACCCATTTGCCGAATGCTCAATACATCGACTTTGACAACCCTTTCATTGGCAGAGATTTTCAGCAGCCGGTCGAGGGGTACGAATGTCCCTGGGGGAATGTACAAATGGCATTGATCTACGACTCGACACGTGTATCCAACCCACCACAGAACCGGGCAGAGCTACAAAACTACGTGGAAGAAAACCCCGGCACCTTCACCTTCGATAATCAGTTTACGGGATTAACCTTTCTAAAGACATTGTTGATTGATATCGCCGGTGGACCGGGGTCACTATCGGGGCCTTTCGACGAGGAAAAATACAATACTTACGCACCTCAACTATGGGATTACCTGCGGGCGATGAAACCGAATATGTGGAAATCGGGCACCAACTATCCGGAAGGAGTTGCCCCCATGCACCAGATGTTTGCCAACGGAGAGTTGCATTTCACCATGAGCAATAACGATGCCGAGGTAGACAATAAGATTCGCCAGGGGGTATTTCCGGAGACAGCCCGTGCCTACGTATGGGATATTGGGACGATTCAGAACAGTCACTATATGGGAATTACAAAGCGCGCGGGCGATAAGGCCGCGGCAATGGTGGTGGTCAATTTTCTGATCTCCCCCGAAGCTCAGTATCAAAAGATGCAGCCTAAGGTATGGGGCGACGGTACCATTCTGAGTATGGAAAAGCTACCCGCAGAGTGGCAAACGAAATTTGCGGACATTCCGGGTCGGACCTACGCGCCTGACCGGTCCGAGATCCAGGACCGGGCTTTGATGGAACTGGCCCCGGAATACATGATTCGCCTGGCGGATGATTTCCGTTCGGAATTATTGAATTTGTAAAGCATGGTATCACGCTTGCTAAAAAATTGGGGCGGACCGGCCTTTTTTCTGCTGATCAGTCTGGTTCCATTACTGTTAGGTGTTGGCTATGCATTGCTGTATAGCCTGGGCCTGGTGGGTGTTTTGAGCGAGGGATTTACCCTTTCGCACTGGGAGTCACTGCTGCGCAAATCCTCTTTTTGGCAAACGATGGGCTTTAGTTTTTACGTGGCTTTGGTGACCATTATGCTGGCCGGCGTGCTGGCGGCAAGTTTGGTGCTGCGTGATCCGAAGCGTTTTCGGCAGCCTACACCTTCCTTTTTGATGTATATGCCCCTGGCTATTCCGGCCATCGTCATGGCTTTCTTCATTTTTCAATTGCTCTCGAAGGGTGGATGGCTTTCCAGGTTGTCCTATAAATTGGGCCTGATCAATGACCTGCTGGCCTTCCCCGATTGGATCAATGATAATTACGGCATTGGTATCATAGTGAGTCACCTGCTCATGGCCACGCCTTTTTTCGTACTCTTTTTTACCAATATCTACGATAACGAACAGATCGCCTCCTACCGCCAACTGGCCTATACGATGGGGGCTTCACGGCGTCAGGCCAGGTGGCGTATCGAGTTGCCCATGTTGTTGCGTCCCGCTGCGCCTACCCTGTTTTTGTATTTCCTGTTCGTAATGGGAAGCTATGAGGTTCCGCTCCTGTTGGGTAGTCAATCGGTGCAAATGGTATCGGTTTTGACCATACAGAAGATGCAGCGCTTCAACCTCGAGAATATACCCCAGGCCTACGTCACGAGTGTGGTGTATACGATGCTGGTAGTGCTATTGATCGCTTTGATGGCCTGGCTTTCGCCAAAAAAACAGACCTCCTGATGCGTCGGTTACAGCGAATCATCCTTCTCGTACTGGTTTTGTTTCCCTTCGTCTTTATGCTGGGCCTGTCGCTGGGGCGTGATTGGGGCTACCCTCGCCTGATTCCTGCCACCTGGACGCTGGAGCACTGGTCCTCCCTGATGTCGGGGGGCAATGGGTTGGGGGCCAGTTTGATTTTGTCATTGGGTTTATCCTTTTCGGTATCCGTGTTAGCCACCGGACTCAGCTTTTGGGGAAGCCGGTTGGTGGCGTATCACCCCCGGCGGAACCTATTTTTGCGGGCGGCCTATTTTCCCTATGTTTTTGCACCGGTTATACTGGGAGCTTGTCTGCAGTACTTTTTCATAGTGAGTGGCCTGTACGGGAAATTGGGCGGTGTGCTTACTGCACAGTTGTTTATTACCATCCCCTACGGACTATTGTACTTCAGCAGCTTTTGGAATACCCGCCGCAAGGCTATGGAGGAACTGGTGTACACTCTGGGTGGTAATACCTGGCAAGCCTACCGGAAAGTGTTGTTGCCCACCGCGCGTCCGGCCATACTTACCTGCTTTTTTCAGTTGTTCCTGATCTCCTGGTTTGAGTACGGATTGACGCAGCTCATTGGGGTTGGTAAGGTCGATACGCTAACGCTGCAGGTCTTTCAGTACGTCACGGAATCGAATATTTTTCTGGCGGCCCTGGCCAGTGTGTTACTGATTTTGCCACCTGTGATCTTGTTATGGCTTAATAAACGCTATCTTTTCCGATTAAACACCGAATACACCACACCATGATCCGAACCCTGTTTCGCACCCTCATTCTTTTGGCTTTTCTGACCGCTTGTTCATCAACGGAGGAAGTGATCGTACCGGCAAACGCACCAACCATGGTTGCCATTGGCACCTACACCCGCACCGAGGGTCACGTCGATGGCAAAGCGGAAGGCATTTACCTGGCTCGTACCGATAGCAGTGGTTTCCTGACAATGGTAGATACCATCACCGGGATCGTAAATCCTTCCTATCTGGCCTTTTCGCCCGACGGGAAAACGTTGTTTGCCGTGAGTGAGCTCAGTCCCGGTTTTGATACGACCGGGTACGTGTATAGCTACGCTATTGCGGAGGAAGGCCCTGCCGTACTGCGCAGTCGCCAGCCTACGTATTCCCATGCGCCTTGTCATGTGCGAGTCCACCCATCAGGTGAATGGATATTGGTCAGTAATTACGTGGGCGGGGTTGTAGCCGTATATCCAGTTGATGAGGATGGCCTGATTGAGGCCTCCACCCAGGTGCTCACTCACGAGGGAACCGGCATCCACTCCCGCCAGGAGAGTTCACATCCGCATGCGACCACATTTGCCAAAAATGGTAGCCAGGTGTTGGTAACTGATTTGGGGGCCAATGTCATCTGGTGGTACGATTTTGATAAGACGGTAGGGCGGCTCACACAAACCGGTCAATACCGGGTGGAATTACCTCCGGCTTCCGGGCCCCGGCATATGGTAGTTCACCCCAATGGCGAATACTGGTATGTGCTCAACGAACTAAGTAATACCCTGGCTACTTTTCAGCGAAAAGGGGATGAGGTTACACTGGTTGATACGGTGGCGACCCTTCCTGCCGGTGTGCGGGTGGCAAATAATACAGCTGATATCCGGCTACACCGCAACGGGCATTTGTACACCTCGAACCGCGGGCACAATTCTGTAGCCCATTTCCGGTTGGATGAGAACCAGCATCCGGTATTTGCGGGGACTTACCCCTCGGGAGGGGATGCACCGCGCCACATACGTCTTGATCCGGACCAAGAACACCTGCTAATTGCTAATCAGAATACTGATTTGCTTGTTAGATATAAAATTGATGCCCAAACGGGAGCACTTACGGCAAAAGATTCCATGCGGGTAGCCACCCCCGTTTGCATTGCTTTTCAACCCCAGCCCCATGTATCTGAGGATTAAACAGCTCGAAAAAACCTTTGGAGGTCAGCGAGTACTGCACCCCACCAATTTTGCAGTTACGCAGGGACAAGTACTGAGTGTGCTGGGGCGGTCAGGGAGTGGTAAAACGACCTTGTTGAAGATCATTGCGGGACTGGAGGAGCCCGACAGAGGGGAGGTGTTTCTAGACAACAGTCCTATCACTACCTGGAGTCCCCAAAAGCGGGGGATCGTCTATTTATACCAGGAGCCTTTGCTGTTTCCACACCTGACGGTACGTGAGAACATTGGGTTTGGACTGTCGTTACGTAGAGTGAGTACCCCGGACATCAGCAGGCGGGTAGATGAGATGATACAACACCTGGAGCTGGAAGGCCAGGCTGAAAAGATGCCCGATCAGTTATCGGGTGGTCAGCGACAACGGGTTGCTTTCGGGCGGGCGTTGATCATCAACCCCAAGGTGCTCCTGCTCGACGAACCCTTTGCGGCTCTGGACAGCCAGACGCGTGGGCAGATGCAACAGTTGTTTAAAAAGATGGCGGCCCGCCACGGAATCACAGCTCTTTTCGTTACGCACGACCTGAAGGAAGCCCTCATTATGGGCGACCAGCTGGCCGTCATTCGAAAGGGGCATTGGCGACTGTACGAAGACCGCGAATCCTTCATGCGCGATCCGGAGACGGGGGTTCAGGACGAACTGGCGTTCTGGGAGCAGTGGCGGTCTTAATGTTTTTGCGAAAGCAGCCCCATTAAAAACATCCATACGAGAGAGAAACCCGTATGTACAAAAAAGCAGTAAGATCATGAAAAAGGATTTCAACCATATAGAATCAGTATACTGGGTATTCACGCAGCTTTGCAATGATCAGTGTGACCACTGCTATAACGACTCGGGGCCCTACGGTACCCGTATCAGCGAGGAGGAGTGCTTACAGATCATCGACCATTTGCCCGAGCGCATTGACCGTCTGATCCTTTCCGGCGGTGAGCCCCTGGCCGACCGTAAGAAGCTCTTTCTGATCATGGAGAAACTGCGGGAGCGTTATGATGAGCGCACCCAGTTTATGCTCCAGACCAATGGGGACCTGCTCACCCCCGAGATGCTGGACAAACTGATCGAGGCCGGTATCACCCGCTTCGACATTGCCAGTATTGACCGTTTCCACAAACACGCCGGTGCCCGCCTGATGGAACTGGCCGAACTCTTCGATTCACGCGGAGTGAATGGCGATGACAAAGATCCGCTTATCGATAAGGGTTCCTATCTGCACGGGCATCCGTTGAGTTGGGGAGCCTGGGGCGCCAGTGAAGAGATGTGGCTGGGCGGTAACTGGGCACGCGGACGCGCCATGGAGAAAGACATCTGGAAGCGTGACCCTGACCACAACTTCTGCGCTATTCTCTCGGGAGCCAGGAACTTCCTGGGAGGCTACGAAGATATTCCCCAAGAGATCAGCATACAGCTCTGGAAGATAAACCCCTGCTGTCCCGGCACCAAATTCCCCATGGGTGATGCCCGTACGGAGGATGTAACCGAGGTACTGCAACGCGTGTCAAAAATGGAGGTATTTCAAAAGCTAAACGAAGGCGATCCATGGCGCATGGGTGAGCACCTGGGGGTTACTGAGGCCGAGGCAAAGGCTAAAACCAAGGAGTTAGAGAATATTTGTTTGTATTGCGATGCCTTCTTTAATGAGCATATGCAGGATTTTAATTCCAGTTCCTTTAAGGAGCTACCGGTGGTGAATAAGTGATTGGTGCCTCCGGCGGCCACCTGGCAAAGGCGTTTACGGCTGTGATCTCGCAAGGCCGCGAAGATGCGGAGGCGGTTTCCCAAAAAAGACACCCCCTTCTCTTAGCGCAGCGATGAAGAGAAGGAGGATGGGGGGATGAGTTTTAAAA
>JASBTH010000068.1 GCA_030148525.1 Saprospiraceae bacterium
GATGGCAGCACCACCCGGGCCGGTGAGGGTACGGGTATCGGTCTGGCCCTGACCAGAGAACTGGTGCAACTGTTAGGCGGCACCATTACTGCCCAAAGCCGGGTAGGCGAGGGGACCACCTTTCACGTACACCTGCCCGTCACGCGCGAAGCGCCGAAGGCGGAGAGTATCGAAAGCACCGGAACCCTTTTGGCGAAAGCCGGAGCAATAAGCAACGAGCTACCAAAAACCACCATTTCCAATGGCGAAGAGGCACCCACCGTACTTATAGTCGAAGATAATGCCGATGTGGCGACCTACCTGGAACACTGCCTGGCCTTCCGCTACCGCATCGAGCACGCCCCCGACGGGCAGGCCGGGATCGAACGGGCCCTGGAAACGATTCCCGACCTGATCATCAGTGACGTCATGATGCCCCGGGCCGACGGCTTCACCCTCTGTAAAACCCTTAAGGAAGATCCCAAGACCAATCACATCCCCATCGTGTTGTTGACGGCCAAGGCCGATGCCGAAAGCCGTCTGTCAGGACTGGGCACCGGCGCCGATGCCTATTTGGCCAAACCCGTCGCGGAGCAGGAACTGAAAGTCATTCTGCACAATCTCCTGGAGCTACGTCGTACCCTGCAGGCCAAGTACAGTGACCCCGACTACCGACCGCAGACGGACACCGAGGAAGATCCCTTCGTGCAACACGCCCGCGAAGTACTGCTGGAGCACCTCGATAATCCCGATCTCAGCGTGGAAGACTACTGCCGCCTGCTGGCCGTGAGCCGCACCCAACTGCACAATAAACTGAAGGCAGTGACCGGGAAGTCCTCCACCGAATTCATGCGCTCTGTACGCATTCAGCGAGCCGCTGAGCTGTTGCACGATGAACCCAAGCGAGCGGTCAAGTCCATCGCCTACGAGGTGGGGTATAAGCACGCGCCGACCTTCAATAAGGCGTTCTCGGCGGAAATGGGCATGTCGCCCTCGGAATTTAGGAACGGCCGCCAGCCCACGGATTAGAGACTGGAGGGGAAGAAGGGACTGAGAGGGACTGAGAGACAAAGGGACTAAGGGACTGAGAGACTAAGGGACTAAGTGACCGGAGAGAAAAATACTTTCTGATCTCTGATCTCTGACCTCTGACTTCTGACCTCTGATCTCTGATCTCCGATTTCTGACCTCTGACCCTACCGTCAGCCGTAAGCCGTTTTCCGTTCTCCGTTCTTTTTGGAACATTTCGACAAGCATTTGGAACATATCACAAAGCATTCAACCTTGATTCACAGCATATTGTAGGTGGACTGAAGCTCAATCCAAGGAGTCATCTTAACACCTAAAAACCCATTTCATGAAACCTATTATTTACGGGTGTATCCTGATCCTGTTGGGGACTTTCCCAGGCCTGGGTCAGGGAGACACCATTTCGATGAAGACCCAGTTTCGGGGGCAAGAGCGAAGTTATGTACTATACGTTCCGGAACAAGAGGTACCGAATCGCCCCTGGCCCCTTGTGTTAGATCTGCACGGATATGACATGAATGCATCCCTGCATATGCGCATTAGTCAGATGCCCGGCGTAGCTGATACCGGTCAATTTATGGTGGTGTATCCGCAAAGCACCAACGTAGAGCACGACGGAACGATGGTGCCTGATTGGTCGTTGGAAGAGCACCCGGAAAATGATGTGGCTTTTATTCAACAGGTATTGCGTGAGGTCGGGGATAGGTACACCGTAAATCCCGACCGAGTCTACGCGACCGGCTGGAATACCGGCGGTATGATGTGTTATCAATTAGCTTGCGCCCTGTCGGATAAACTGGCTGCTATCGCCACCGTTGGTGGTACGGCCATGCGAACACAGGATTGCCAACCCCGGTCTCCAATGCCCGTGCTTTATGTGCAGGCCACCGCTGAGGCTTTACCTAACTATCAATTCAACTCGGATAGCTACGAAATGCTGTCGGTTCAGGAATATCTGGACCTTTGGCTGGAGCATAATCAGTGCCATTCTTCTTCCCAAAGTCAGCAAATTGCTTCGCCGGATAGCCTGGATTTATTTGCGGCCGAACAGGAGAGCTGGTCCGATTGTCAGGCAGCCGTACTCCGCTATCGCCCGTGGCAGAAAAAAAACCTGGGGTCAATCCCGGAATTGGATGAGGCACTCCATCAAAGCACCAGTGTCAAGATATGGTCTTTCTTCCGGGAGCACACGAATTCGGCCCTGATCACATCTACCTATTCGCCACGTTCAAACCTGACCTCGGTTATCCTATTCCCCAATCCGGTAAAGGATGCGTGGACTATCAACGGTTTTTTGGCGAAAGCCGGAGCAGTCACCGTGAATATCCGGAACAACAGTGGACAAGAGGTTTACCGGGAAAGCCTAGTTCTGCCACCGGGTGCATTCACCCTGCAGCGCCGATTGGACGATGGTTTACCTAATGGACTCTACCATGTAAGCATCCGGAATGCCGACCAAATAATATCCAGAAAACTGGTTCGACACGAACCCTAAGGCGCATTAGAACAGTGAGCTTTTTGCAGTCAGGCACCTGGCATCCGTTCGGATGAGGTGCCTGACTTTTACTGCAAAAGTATATTGGAAAGCGTCAATGTTACTGGTTGCGGCCCCTACAATCGGCTGCGCACTTCCTCTGCTGTTTGCCGGTCTCTTTTAGCTTGAATTTGGTTGTTTCCGAAAGCGCATTGATAGGTGATGCGTATTTGTCGTTCCGACCAGTTGTTATCACCGTAGGTGCGAATACCTAATTCCGGCTGGTAATACGACCAATTGATACGGCCACCGGAATTGGTGATGTCTTGGAGGGATATACTGAGCGTAGAGCCGGAAGAGAATTGTTTTTGCAGACCGGCATTCAGGTAGGGATAGAGGTATTGTACCTGGTCACCATAGAGGAAATCACTCATATACCGGCCGTCCACATTGAAGGACCACCCACGTCCGAGGGTAAACGCACTGTTCCATTGCATAAACGTTCACTATTTGTGCATCTCCTTATTCGGGTCGGGCCGCCGAACGATAATCCGATGGACTTTGGCCAAACAGGTCTTTGAAAGCCTTAGAGAAATAGGCTGGTGAGTTGAATCCGGTCCGGTAAGCGATCTGGGCGATGGACAATTCTTCTTGTACTAAGAATTCCTTCGCCCGTTGTAAGCGTATTTGCCGGATAAAAATAGCTGTCGACATACCGGTAAGCGCTTTCAATTTGCGGTAGGTTTGGGATTCGCTGAGGTGCAGACTTCGGGCGAGATCGGCATTGGAAAAGGACGGATCGCTGAGGTGTAAGCGTACCTTTTCCTCGGCTCGTAACAGAAAAGGATCCTCGGATGGAGGTGGTACATCGGATTGGCGCCATTTTGCTGCGTACTTTTTTTGCAGGTCAGCTCTGACCTTGAGTAACTGATCCAGGCGGGCCAGCAACTCGGCTTGGTCGAAGGGTTTTACCAGATACGCATCCGCACCTCGCCTGATGCCGTAGACTTTATCCTGCATGGTTGCTTTGGCCGTAAGCAAAATAACGGGAATGTGATTTGTGCGTTCTTCTTGTTTTAGCTTTGCGCAAAATGTGAAACCGTCCATTTCCGGCATAATGACGTCACTGATTACGATATCGGGGATGTGCTCCAAAGCCAGATCGTACCCTTTTTTACCATTGGTTGCCAGCATGACCTCGTATTTATCTAACAGGCACCACTTCAGGTAAGCAGCGACATCCGGATTATCCTCCACAACAAGTACCGTTTCCAGGTTTTCAGTCACAAATTCTCCGGTTTGGGTTTTTGCTTCCTTAGGTGCTTTCGCAAAAAAGGAGTCATCGGGCGTTCCCGGAATCGGAAGCCGTACCCGGAAGGTACTCCCCATGCCCGGCCGGCTACGGGCATCTATGGTCCCCCCCATCAATTCAACCAGATCTTTGGTTAGGGCCAGCCCCAATCCACTGCTTTCGCTAAATGTATGTTCCTTTGAGGCACTTTGATAAAATCGCTGAAAAATGGTTTCCCGTTCTGATTGCGGAAATCCTTTCCCCGTATCGGACACCGTCAACTGAAGATACCGTTGATGGTCTTTTCTGACAGTAGCCAGGTCCACGCAGACTTTGCCGGAGGAAGGCGTGTATTTTATAGCGTTGGATAGCAAATTGGAAAGTATAGTGGATAATTTCTCCCGGTCGACCTGTGCTTCGATGGTGTCCTCCCGACTTTGAATAGCAAACTGAATGTCTTTCTTGCGCGCCAGTGCCGAATAGCTTTC
>JASBTH010000071.1 GCA_030148525.1 Saprospiraceae bacterium
AAATGGGTAATCCATCGGTACAATAGTATTCGTCGACCAGGTTGGGCATGGGCCGGGAATCCACTTTGGGTGTCCCCCTAAAGGTCGCGGAGAAGGTTTCTCCGTTGTTGGACTCGGCTCCCCGCAGGAAACGAATAGAGAAAACGATCTCGTTGGAGTACTCACCGGCCGTAGAGAATAACTCACTGTAATCGGGGTGAAGGGAATACCCCAGTTGCAGGAGTTGTTCGGTTAGCGTCAGCACACCGTTCGGGCCGTCGTATACCTGGTTGTACAGTTGCACTCGTGCCAATAAGCCAAGAGCGGCGCCCTTGGTGGCATATCCGAATAAACTAGTTGCCTGTTGCTCTGGCAGGTTTTCGATAGCAAACTCCAGATCTTCAACTACCTGGGTAGTGATTTCCGAATAGGTATTTTTAGCAACATAGGCTTCCTCTAACGACTGATACTCCGTAATGAGGGGGGCTTCTTCGTAATACACGGCAATATTGAAATAGAATAAGGCGCGCAGGAAATGGGCTTGTCCCAGGTAGTTGGCCTTTTCTTCGGCCGAAATCTGCTCTTCATCCATCTGGCCGATCTGCTCAATGGCAATATTGGCGCGGCTGATCCCGGAATAACTGGTATTCCAAAGGTTGTTGAACAGGAAGTGAGTAGGATCGAGCGTCCCTTCCATAAAGCGTCCGCCGCCTTCCCACTTATACTGATTGTAGGCATTATCGCCGATGACATCGTACATGGGCATACCCAAAGCCCGGTTCAGGCTGCCACCGTAAAGGGCATTACTCTGCAACTGAGCGTATACACCGTTGATTCCCAGTTGGGCATCGGAGGCGTTTCGCCAAAAATTATTTTCAGAAATGGCCGTCAGGGAAGTGCGCTCCAGATAATCTTCGCTACAACCCATCCCGGTGACTAAGAGTGCTAATAAGAGTACCCGAAGTACCCTGCTGGTATTTATTATATTATTCATAGGTCTAGATATCTAAGTTGAAGCCAAAGGTTAATGTCTTATAAAGCGGAGCTTGCCGGTTGCTGTTACCACCGCTTGCTCCCTCCGGATCGAAATATTCCAGATTCGTGAATGTGAGCAGGTTCTGCCCCCCCACGAATACCCGTAAACGTCGAACACCGATTTTTTCTGTCCACTCGCTCGGTGCCGTATACCCGATTTCAATATTTTTCAGGCGCAGGTAACTGGCGTCATTGAGGTAGAAGGTCGAAACGACCGTATTATTCTGCCCGCCAACCCGGGGCAGGAATTCACTGGGATTCTCGGGTGTCCAGCGATTGATCCAATAGTCCAGGACATTACTCCGGTTATCGGCCATGGGGAAGTTACCGTTACCGGTGATCAGGCGATCGATATCCTGAACGCCCTGAAAAAGTACGTTTACGTCGAATCCCTTATAGGAAATACTCCCCGAGAAATTGTAGAGCCAGCCGGGATACGGATTACCGATCACGGTGCGGTCAAAAGCATCAACAACACCATCGGGTGAGCCGTCCGGTCCGGAAATATCGGCATAGCGGATATCCCCGGGAGCGGTGGCCGTATTCCCGAATTGGGATGGAGCCGATACAACTTCTGCTGCTGATTGAAATATGCCAACCGCCTGGTAACCAAAGTAGGCCCGCAGGGGCTCGCCGATGCGAATGATATTATTCCCACCGATCGTTTCCTCGCCGCCATCGCCTAATCCGGTTACCCGGTTTTCGATCAGACGTGTCACATTACCGCCAATACTATAGTTGATGCCCCCGACGCGATTGCGATGGTTGATCGATAACTCAAAGCCCCGGTTGATCATGGAAGCCGCATTCTGAGCCGGTAAATTGGTGGTACCCAGGGTGGATGGAATCGGGAAATTTCCGTAAAGGATATCCTGACTGTTGCGTTCAAAATAATCAGCCGTTATCTGCACCCGGTTTTCCAGGAAAGCAGCGTCTAACCCAATGTTGAATTGCTCCACCTCCTCCCAGCGAATAGTGGGATTCGATAAGCCCGTCAGGGCGACACCCCCGACTGTAACATCATTTCCGAGTACATAATCAAGCCCGGTATTATAGGTTTGTTCAAAAATATAATTCCCGATCCGGTCATTACCGGTGATCCCCCAACTACCCCGAACCTTCAGGTTGGTCAGGAAAGGAACATCAGATAGGAAAGGCTCACGGGATAGTCGCCACCCCAGGGAAGCCGATGGGAAATTGGCGTAGCGGTTACCCGGACCAAACTTAGAGGATCCGTCACGGCGCAGGTTGAATTCGGCGAGGTATTTACCGTCGTAGTTGTAATTTATACGTCCGAAGAAGGATTGGTAAGCTTCTTCATTGGCACCTCCTGAAACAGAGGGTTCGACCACTCCGCCTCCGTTGAATTCTTCAATATTATCGGTGGGAAAACCACTCAGGGAGCCGGAAAATCCATCGACCCGATCGTAGATCACCGAATGTCCAAACAACACATTTACATTGTGCACGCTGGCCAGGGTCGTATTATATCGCAAGATATTCTCGTTGAGTAATCGGTAATTAAAGCTGGTATTATTATTTAGGGTGTTTAGTATGTCATCATTTATCACATCGCCATTAAAATCACGTGTAGTGTAAGTAGGGCTAAAATTAGAGACCTGTCCGGAGATCAGATTCAGACTTCCGCTGGTTTCAAAGGATAACCCCTTTAAAATGGTGGCCTGAATACCCAGGCGTTCACTGATGTTAATATTATCGCTGGTCCGGTTACCAAAGAACCCGCGGCGTAGTGGATTATTGGTGGGCAGGGAAAAATTGTCAGACAGGTACGCACCGTCAACGTGTCCGTAACGTCCATTGCTGTAAAAGACCGGAATGGTGGGCGCAGCCCGTTGAAAGCTGTAAATAATACCGTTATCACCACTCAGTGCACCGCCGGCAGGGCCCTTTCGGCTGTTCCAAAAGGCGTTGGTTACATTGGAGACGGTCAGCCAGTCTTTGACCGAAGAGCGTAGATTGAGGTTAAGGGAAAAACGCTCGGCTTTAAATTTACTGCGAACAATGGCTTCCTGCCTCAGATATCCCAACGACAGGCGGTAGGTTGTTTTATTGTTGCCTCCTGACAGGGAAAGCGCATGGTTTTGAATGGGCGCATCGGTCAGCACTACATCCACCCAATCGGTATTGGCAAATTGGTCGGGGTTCGATCCCGTCCGTATAGCTTCCAGCTGTTCCGGTGTATACCGGGGTATGAAGTTGGGACCATCCTGGTTGAGAAATTTTTCGTTCATCAGCACCGCATAGTCATATGACTCCAGAAACTCCGGAGTTACCGTTGGTGACTGAGTACCGAAGTAGTTATTATAGCTGATCTTAAAGTCGTTTTGCTGGCCTCGCTTCGTGGTTACTACAATAACCCCATTGGCACCACGTGCACCGTAGATAGCACTGGCCGAGGCATCTTTAAGTACCGTGATGGAAGCAATATCCTGGGGAGCCAGGTTATTGAAGGCAGCCAGGTTTTCGTATTGGATGTTGTCGATCACTACTAATGGTGTGGTATTCCCGAAGGTACCCACACCACGAATCACAACATTTGATTGATCACTACCTGGTAAGCCGGAATTCTGAGTCAGCTGAACCCCCGAGAATCGACCGTAGATCAACTGGCTGCTATTCGTTACAGGTTGGTTGACGTTGTCTTTAAACTCAACCGTTTCCACCGCTCCGGTTAGATTGACTTTCTTTTGTTCACCGTAACCGACCACCACAATCTCTTCGAGTTGGGTGACATCCGGTTTCATGTTGATATTAATTATAGACCTGCCAGCGACGGATCGTTGAATGGACTTGTATCCAATAAAGGAAAAGCTGATGGAGTCGTTTGGGTTATCAAAGGTGAGTTCGTAGGTTCCGTCGGCCCCGGTAATTGTCCCGTTCGAGAAGTTGCCCACTTCAACGACATTGACGCCAGGCAATGGCAACCCGTCCGAGGCATCGGTAACCGTCCCGGAAACCGTAATAGACTGTTGCCCTAATGCAAACCCTGGCAGGGACAGGACCATGATTAGAAATAGTAGCCTGTAAACTGTCTTCATGTTAACTAATTTTCATGATGATGAATATCGAAGCGAGGGTCAAAAGCGTGAAAAGTTACTGACAACAGATCGTACCCCCTTCGATTACTCAAATGTTCAAAATCCCTTCCATATCAGGTGGGTCAAATAGTTCAATGAGGGGGAAGAAATGTTCAAAACCACTAAAAAAAGAGCAGATTCCGTGGAAATGGCGCTGATTTACCGTTTTTTCTTTGGAAGTGATTCCAATTCGATGGCACCTAGGTCTGGTTTCCCGATAATCGGATTACCTAGAATATCGGTGGGCATTTGCAAATCGGAGGTAGTAAAAACACTATCACTGCTCAATGGATGAATCGGCTCCCCCTTGTCCCGTATAGGCTGGATGTGATCGGGCAGAAATCGAAATAATTGAAAGGGTGTTACTGGCTGCAGATCGACATCGGCCACTGCTGGATCTGCGTCCTGAATGGGTGCTTGTACCGGCCAGCTATTCGGATGTAAAAAGAGGTTATTGGCGAAATGGACGGCACCTCCCGGTTGTTCGTCATTGTCATCCCATTGATCCTGATCGCCCCGTACTAATTTGCTTTCACCCCGGACGTAAAAAATATTGTTCGCGATCAAAATACCCTGGCTCGTAGGTGAAATGGCGACCTTTGATACAATACTGTCACTGACGTAGATGGTATTGTTGTAAAAATAGCTGTTAAAGGGGCCCCTTCGTTCTTTGTCGTTCCCTACGTAACCGCTCAGCCAAAAGGTTTTGCCATCCTGAAAGGCTCCGTCTTTTCCCTTTACCCGGTATCCGTCGTCAATACTGATATTATAGCGATACACCGAATTGTGGTTATTCCCCAGGATCTCACAAAAACCACCGGCATTGCGGTAGCTGACATTGTACTGCAGGATGACGTTGGAGCAGTTGAAGTCAATATGCGCCCCTGCCGAATCGCCCGGACCCCGGGCAAACGAAAAGCGGTTGCGCTCAATGAGCGCGTTATCGGTTCCCCAGGTCCAAAGCCCGCTTCCCCTGCCCCACTTCCGGGGATCGTCACTACTACCGGAATAGCTCACCTCATTGTCGGCTACATAGAGGTCTCTTACCCGACTGAACTGCAGCCCCGGCCCGCCGGTATGGCTTACGTGATTATTGGTCAGGGAGATACGGTCAATCTTTGCCTCCGGATGTCCGGTGCATTTAATCCCCGTGTGCGCAACGTGCGCAATGGAGCAATCCGCGATGACCAGGTTTGATAAAGTGCCTTGGGGGTGCCGTATCATGCAGCGGATTCCCCACCCGTACTTGCCGGTACCGTTGGCAGTTCGCACCTCGTCCTCATTGCGTTGAAAACCAGAAGGATTATGAAATACATCCCTGATCTGCAGTCCCCGCAGTTCAATGTGTCCAAAGGCTCCGGGCTCGGTCGTCTGAATAAGCACGCCACAGGTCATATCTCCGGATCCGTCCTCGGGACCCTGCGGAATGCTGATACGGATTCGACGTACCCGGATGTACGCACCGTTTTCAATCAGGATACCAGCATTATGGTGATCAGCCCGTATCGTGGCTAGTGCGGCGGGCATGGGACCGTAGGGTTCAATCAGAACATGCTGCCCGGCCGCACCTTTAATACCCGACAGTTGTAAACTGCCCCGGTGGATCACCTCATTGGAAAGAAGCAGTCGATCACCGGGTTGGTAGGCTTGACTGGATGCCCTGGCCAGGGACTGCCAGGCTGATTGCCTGGAAAGGCCGGAAGCAGTATCGTCGCCCTTTTCCGGGTGGACATAATAGTCGGTTGCCAACAGGCAAGGGTTGCTGAATGTTACAATAGCCATCAACAATCCGAAGATCAATGCAGTCTTGGGGTTCTTCATCTTTTGTGTTCACTTAGGGCCTTGTCCCGATATGCACCAGGTGACATGCCGAATTGGCTTTTAAAGGACTTCTTGAAGTATTTGTAATCATTAAACCCAACCTCGTAGCCAACACTGCTGAGGTTGAGGTCTTGGGTCACCAGAATTTCCGAGGCTTTCTTCAACCGTACCGACCGGATGAAGCCGGCAATGGACATGCCGGTGAGGGATTTAATTTTTCGGTACAGGGTAGGGTGACTCATGCATAATTCGCTGGCCATATATTCCACGCCGAATTGTTCATTCGATAAATTATCCAGCACCAGTTGCATGGCTTTATCGATGAATTTTTCTTCAAAATTTTTACCGGCTACATTAGTAGGCGTTTCAAAACGAAGTTTATTGTAAAAGTACGACCGGACTTTCTCCCGGTTTTCTAAGGTGGTTTTTACCCGGGAAAGCAACACCTTGGTGTCAAATGGCTTTTTGACATAATCATCAGCACCCGTTTGCAGTCCATCGACTTCAAACACGGTTGATGTGCGGGCGGTAAGCAGAATGATGGGTATGTGGGACGTTTTTAGCTCTTCCTTGAGCAATTTACACATGGCGATACCATCCATCTTGGGCATCATCACGTCACTGATTATGAGATCGGGGATTACCTCCATTGCCAGCTCGCAGGCCTCTTCACCGTTGTCGGCTGTGTATACGTGATACAGGTCCTCCAGCATATCACTGAGGTAATCACGGATGTCCTTATTATCATCGACAACGAGTATGCTGTGTTGGTCTTTCGGCTGCAGGACGATCATTTCATTTTCCTGACTGGAAAGACCATCCTGGGCTGCTTCCAGATAGGTAGCAAAATCATCGCTATTGCGAAAAGAATCCAGTTTCTGATCCTCCAGCAGGTGAGCTTCTCCTTTGGGAATGGAAAAGGTAATATGGGTACCACGGCCAGGTTCGCTGTCCAGGTCAATGGTTCCTCCGTGCAATTGTACAATGTCTTTTGCCAGCGATAACCCGATGCCGCTACCGCCTACTTGCAGCGTTTCCGCATCTTTGATCTGGTAAAACCGGTCGAATACCTTATTCTGATGCTCGGCGGGAATCCCCTTACCCGTATCACTTACCGCCACAAACCCTTGCCCATCTTTCGCTGAAATGCGGAGAGTTATGGTACCACCGGGTTCCGTGAATTTAAAAGCGTTAGATAGTAAATTGCAGAGCACAATCTCCATCTTATCCCGGTCAAACGTGAGGGGTAGGGTATCGGTAGCTTTTTCGAACCGGAAGTCAATACCTTCCTCTTCGGCCTTGAGTACAAAGGACAAATAGATCTCGTGCGCAAAGCGGACAAAATCACCGTGCGCGGCCTGCAGGCGCAGCATTCCTTTATCAGCCTTACGGAAATCCAATAATTGATTAATCAAATGGAGGAGCCGGTTTGCATTTTTATTGACATAGTCGATCCGCTGGCGAATACGCGGCTGCAGACTCGGGTCCGTAATCAACTCCGACAACGGACTGGTAATCATGGTGAGCGGGGTACGCAGTTCGTGGGAGATGTTAGTGAAAAATTTGAGTTTAGCTTCCGTCAGATCCTGGTCCTTTTCCCGTGCCAGGCGAATGCGTTCCACATCCAGCTTCAGGCGTGAGCGCCAACGAACGACCCGGCGGATCAATAATCCGATCAAAATCAATATACATACATAGACGCCTTTAGCGGTATCAGAAGCCCAAAAGGGGGGTAACACCTGCACCTGGAGTTTCTTGACGGGACCGTAATCATTGCCGTTCCGGGAAGCCTTAACCTGGATCTCGTAATCTCCGGCTTTCAGCCCCGTAAGGCTTATTTTATTATTTCCTTTATTATTAACCCACTTCTCCTGCAGTCCGATAATCCGATAGAGATACGATAGGTTCTCCGTATCCTGAAAATCATTACTTACGTAGGCTAAAGAAAATACCTTCTCCGCGTGACTGAGCGTAATCCGATCGGCATATTGAATATGCTGTTGCAAAAGAGTCCGGCCGTTGACTTCTTCGTCCACCCGAACCTCTTGATTATCTACATTAAGGGAGGTAAAAATCACCTCGGGGGGAACAGGAACAGCGTTCATTTTCCGGGGATTGAGCCGCACCACCCCTTTGGCACCGCCAAAGTACAACTGATCCCTGTACGCCAAAACCGATCCGATATTCATAGGTGCTATTCGGTCGATCCCGTAATCAGTCAAAGTGTTGGTTGATTGATCAAATTGAAAAACACTCGTGGAATTGGCACCCCAAATCTGCCCGTCTGGCCCACTCGTTATCGAAGTGATGTATTCATTCTGCAGGCCATTGTCGCGGTTGACGATCTGTTCCAGCCGGGGCTCCGACCCCGACAGATCAATGATGGCGAATCCCCCAGACATACCCACTAATAAACGCTTATTGGGTGGATCAACTTTGAGCGATAATACGATCACACTCGGCAGTCCCAGCCGCTCGTCCCAGCGAAGGAAGCTTGAATCAGCCTTGGAATAGCTGTATAATCCATTATAGGTGCCAACCCATAGATCCTCCTTCATCCCCGGACGTATAACACTGATTCGGTTGGCATCCAATTGCGACTGATCGGATCCGGGATCATAAAAACGCTGAATGTTTGAAAGCTGGCCATTTTTCAGAGAACCTCGCATCAGTCCCTGCTGTTGAGTACCTATCCACAGACGATCCGCCGGATCTTTGTATAAGGTTGTGACCTTTCGGATCGACGGGGCCAGGGAGCGGTAATCAGCCATCCGGTCGGTGGGATACGCGTACAGCCCATTCGATGTGCCAACGAGCATATCGGTGCCTACCGGCAACATGACGCTGACCTTGGCATTCGTTGATTCCCGGTAGAGAAGTTCTTGTGCCTCTTCATCGATCACGGCCAGCCCACTGCTCCAGGTCCCCAACCATAATCGGCCGTTGCGGTCTTTTTGCAGAGACTGAATATTGTAGTCGGGAAGGGAAGGTCCCTCGTTTTGGCGGGGAGTTATATAATCGGCATACCGCTCACGGGTAATCTTTACCACCCCGCCGTACCCGGTACCCACCCAGATAATTCCGTGATCATCAATATGAATATCCAGGATGAGCCGATACATATCCGCTTGTCCGTAAAAAGGATCAAGAGGTACGGTCCGGAATTGCCGGAAGGAGGTATCGCCCACAATGAGCCCCTGCTGCCAGGATCCCAGCCATAGTTGCCCCGTATCATCAATATTTAGCGCATTGACACCTTTAAAGGGCATGCCCAGATCTAACTGCTCAAATTGGTAATTGTCGGTGGTGAAGCGGAACAAGCCGGCTGAGGAACCAATCAGAATATGCCCCTTGTCAGACTGGCTTTTCATGACGAAGCCAGTACCGAATTGCCCCGGAATACTTACTATACGGTCTTCGGAGGGGTCGTACTTGACAAGTACATTGTACCCCACCACCCAGATATTACCAAAGGAATCACATATAATGTCCCGCAGGGTCTGATTACCGAATTCGTAAAATCGTTCTAAGGAATCGGTCTTGGGATTAATGGCGTATAACCCCTTGCCCCAGGCCGACATCCAGATCAATCCATCCTTTCCCTCCGTTATGGCAATGATCCGGTAGTTTTCATCTTTCGTGTCAGGCCCCAGCAGATCATTGTAATTTTTAAATTGATCCAATCTGGGGTTATATCTGGATACACCTCCGCTTTTGGTACCTACCCAAAGGTAGCCCTGACTGTCTTCGTAAAGCGTCTCTATATTTTCGTTGAAAAGGCCGGGATATTGGCCTCCGGGACCAAAATGTCGGACCTGCTTGCCGTCAAATCGATCGATTCCCCCTTCCGTAGCGATCCATTTCAGCCCCAATTGGTCGCTGATGATCGTCGATGCATAATTATTGGATAGCCCGTTGGTTACGTCCAGGTAAGACATGTCCAGGTAATCCTGCGCCCTAATCATGGCCCCGGCAAAAAGCAGGCATAGTACGATCCAATATCTCATCCGTTCCAATTATTTATTGCTGGCAGTCATTTGATCCTCCTCCTTCAATTCGCGTATCGACTCTTGTTGGATAGCACGGAGCATGTCTCGCATGTCTTCCAGTAATTCAGGTTTATCCTTGGCTATATTTTTGGTTTCACCGGGATCGTCGGCCAGATTGTAAAGTTGCGGGATACGTGCTAATCCGCCTTCCACGCCTTTATTATCGATCCAATCAGGCAGTATTCGATCCTCCGGCAAGGGGGCTATATATTTCCAATCTCCTTTTCGCAGGGCCAGTGTAAATCCTTCCTCAACGATCCAGGTATTTCCGTCCGCCTCGTGATCCAACAGGGCTTCCAGCATGTTTTGGCTATCAACGGCCTCGTCTTCCTGCAATGCTACGCCTACCAGCGAGGCCAGCGAAGCATAGAAATCGGTCTGGGAAAACAGCGCATCGCTTTCACCTTCGTTAATAGTTCCCGGCCAGCTTACGATGGTCGGTACACGAGTACCCGCCTCAAAAATACTATACTTCCCGCCGCGGTATCCTCCCGACGGATCGTGATCTCCCAGGAGCTCTTCAGCCTGGTCATCATAGCCGTCATCAAGTACCGGACCATTATCGCTCGTAAAGATGATCAGGGTATTCTCCGCCATACCCTTTTCCTTCAGATAATTAACGATCTGGCCGGTGGTCCAGTCCATTTGGGCAATAGCGTCGCCTCTTGGTCCCATGCTTGAGGCTCCCTGAAATTGTTCGTGTGGTAAGCGGGGTACATGAATATCGTGAAAAGAGAAGAATAAAAAGAACGGATCGTCACCCGCTGAGTCGATAAACTTTTTGGCTTGACCGGAAAAGACTTCCGGAAATTCTTCGTCGACCCAAAGGGCATCTTCGCCCCCGCTCATGGTACCGATTCGACTCACTCCATTGATGATGGTTTGGCTGTGCTGAGTATCGGCTTTGAATCGCAATAATTCCGGATTGGACAAGCCCGTTGGACGCTCGTCCAGCTTTTCTTTGTAGCTCACGGTAATGGGATCGGAAGGATTCAGGTTCTCCACGTGATGATTTTTCAGGTACACCGTCGGTACGCGGTCCCCCGTTGACGGCAGCAAATAGCTATAGTCAAAACCGACCTCTAAGGGCCCGGGGCTCACTGCATCATTCCAATTCACTTCTCCTAATCCCAGGCCAAGATGCCATTTACCCACTACCGCTGTTTTGTAACCAGCTCGCTTGAACATACGCGGAAGCGTCTGACTGGCGGTATCGATCAGTAAGGGGGCATCTCCCGGAAGGATTTGTGCATCCCGCCGAAAGGCTAATTCCCCGGTCAGGAGTGAATACCGTGAAGGAGTGCAAGTGGAAGCGGGACTGTGGCCATCCGTAAAGCGAATACCACGCTCGGCCAGTTGATCCACGTGAGGCGTTTCGACTCCCTCCGCTCCGTAAGACCCCAGATCTCCGTATCCCAGATCATCCACATAAAAGATAATCACGTTTGGCTTCAATGGTTGGGACGTTACCGGTTCCGGACTCTCTGATTGACAAGCTGCCAGACCAAAACAAACCAATATACATGTGATACGGAGGTTCAGCATTTTCATATCCATAGCTATGTTTTGAATAGGCAGGCAATAAACACTTTTCCAAAGCCTGAGCTGGAACTGTATCATTCAAAAAGTGGGGGTATTTTCGGAAATGAGTGCGCCAGGTGCTGCAAAATGACCCTGATCGCCCGGGTATGCTGTGTTTTGCATGCTGTCATCAAATGAGTTATCTTAAGTTCAAACCCATGTAATGCATTTGTTACCATTCCTGCTGGCCCTGTTATTTCTCCTGCTGACGTTGGGCGTCAGTTGGCTTTTGGCGAAAGCCTGGTTCCATAACCGCAATGAACAAGATCAGGTCCATCCGGATGTGTATGTTGGCTTTGCCGTTTTGGGCATTGTCCTGGCGATTTTTAATCATTTCTTCCGGCAATGCCTGCAAATGATTCCCGATCACTATGACTGGCTGGCAATCCTTTTGGCAACTATTATCCTGGGAGGAAGTGGTATCCTGATCTACCGCCGTACACGGAAACAAGGTACCTATGAAGATATTTCCGGATGATTTTAGAAGCTGTAAACAATGCTGAGCTAATCACTCCCGCACAACCCCCGATATAACGCCTTCCTGCAGGATCTCAATCGTTTCCAGATACTGAAAGCCCGAATCGTAGCGATTGAACTCGGAGGTCCAGACCCCATTCACGTATTTGATATCGGAAATGATCCAATCACCGTTGGGTTGACGTTCGAAACCGTAGCCATTGGTGCCATCGTAGGGCGGATTGGAGAAGGTGTAATCGTAGGCCACCCCCGCGTACGACCAATCTGAATTATACACCAGTACGTGATCGTCCTGCCCTTCCAGAATGTAGAACCGCCCGTCATTGCCCTGCCGGATACCAAAGATGGCTCCGTTGGGATTCATTATCTGTGCTTTTAGGGAAACCGAATCCAATAATTCACCATCCTCCGGGCTGTACACGTACACAAGCCGGTCGCGACCGCCCACGTAGATCAATCCGTCCTGACCAACCTCCACGGATTCGATGAAATCATCTTCCCCTCCTGCGTAAATGTAAAAGTCATCGTAGGTCCAATCGGGCCGGAAGCGGTACACCCGATCCTGATAGCCAATATCGGCTACGTACCAATTCCCGGCACTATCGCGGGTAATATCACGGGGCTTAGACTGGCCATAATGAATCATGCCCTGTTCACCGGCATTGATCAGGGGCATGAAGAATACGGTATCGGTTACGGTTGTCAAATCGGCCGCAAACCGGTAGGCGCAACCTTCATCGTAATTGGTTACCCAGTAAAAGGTGGCCGCGGTGTCGCCCGATCCGGGCTCCTCCGCTGAGGTTTCCGGGATAATTACACCTAATCCGGTCATCCATCCATCCTGTGATTGTGGGTAGGATGCCTGATAGGTAAAGGATTCATCGTACAGGTGCAGGGCATCATCCTGAATGTCCGTAACGATCCAGTTACCATTGGACAGTTGAGTGAATCCATAGGGACTATTGCCTTTAACCTGGCTTTCGCCAAAATGGGTAGTACCGGTCCACCCTGTGTATTGAAAAGCAGAATCGTATGCATGGATCTGGTCGTCATAAGAATCCAGAATATACCACTGTCCGTTACGAGCTCTTTGTATACCCGTTATCTGACTGCTCGGAGAAGTTAATTGAGCCTGCACATCTATGGATTGGACATAATGCCCGGTACTGTCGTACATAAACAGTTGCTTGCTACGGCCACCTACCAGAATAGCTCCCTGATCGGTTACCGCCAGCCCCTCCGGATTGGATTCCCTGTCGGCCACGTCGATCCAGAACCCGTCAAACGCAAAATCAGCCGTAAACCGATACACGCGCTTACCGTATCCGATATCAAGCACGTACCAGCGCCCCTGCCGGTCCCGGACCATATCCCTGGGTTGCATGCGCCCCCAGTGCACCTGCCCTAGCGGCCCGTTGTTCAGAGTCGCCCGCAAATCGATGGTTTCTCCGGTGAACTGCCAGCTACTGTCGTAGCGATAAGCCTGACCGTGTTCCGAACCAACGGCCCAGAAAGAAAGTCCGGACCAGTCCGGATCAGATTCCGGCACCGGTTCCGGTAATGGAGTTAGGGGCATCCCCGAAACTGCGGGGGTAATGCCCGTTAGCAGATCATCCGCCTGCTGCGGCACACTATGACTCCAGGTAAAATCGAAATCGTACATATGGAAAGCATCATCCCCGATATCCGAGATCAACCAGGTGCCGTCGGGACGTAGGACCAGGCCATGCGCATCGGTACCCCGATAGCCCGCGTCCGTAAATTTTGTATTCCACTGATGACCGGTAAACGTAAAATCGGTGTCGAAACGATACACCTTATCGTCGAAAGCATCCAATACGTACCAGTAACCGTCGGGGCCCATGCGCAGGGCAGATACCTGGCTGTAGGTGTTGCTAAGCTCCGCCGAAAGATCATGACTGGACAGGAACTGCCCCCCGGCATCATAGACGAAAACCCGCTTTTGCCGACCACCGACATAGATGCGGCCGGCAGGGTCGATGGCCAGAGCCTCGGGATTACCTTCCTGTGCACGAACATCAAATACCAGATTATCGTATTCGAAATCAGCGGTGAATCGGTACACCCGCTTGGAATACCCAATATCTAAGATATAATATCGCCCCGCTGAGTCAACGGCCACATCGCGCGGACGCACCTGCCCCCAGTGGACTTGACCTTGCGTTCCGCCATTAATGGCTGATAACAGGTCTATGGTATCCGATACTCCCTGTAAGGTAGCATCAAAATGGAAGGCACGACCAGTAGCTGCACCTACTCCCCAGTATGAATCGGGAATGGTATCCGAATGAGCATCATCGGAGATGACGGTATATGGGCCGGATGGACTGGAAATGAGGAGAAGGGCATTGGAATGCAAGCTAAAACCTAAGATCCCAATTAACAGGGTCAGATAAATCATTTTCATAATAAAAACAATGGGTTTAGTGTAAAAACGTGTTTCTCAGAACGCTGAAAATCAATGAAATAGAAATATATTGGGAATAAAAAGGGAGGGAGAATAAATATACGAAAAAACCGTGTGACTATCAATTTAAGTAAGAGCGTGTTTGGGATTTATCCTTTGGACTGCAAATGTCTATTATACCGACAACGAAGTGGTTTTGCTTCGCAGTACTTCGTGCTGGGAATCCAAACCACTTCGAGTCGAGTATATACTCGCGTGAAAGGGTTGGGCAAAGCCCAATCCTTTTCGGAAGCGGTATATTTGAACCTCACTGCAGCCTTTTTTCGCCCCGTAGCCATGCTACGAAGCTCAAAAAAGGCTTTGTGAGAACCAAATTCTAGACATTTTCGCCATCAAAAACAAA
>JASBTH010000072.1 GCA_030148525.1 Saprospiraceae bacterium
CCCCGACCATACGCCAAAACTATCAAACCCGAAAAAGGGTGCCAGCGCGATAGGTTCCTCTTTCCAGGTCACCAGGTCAGGACTAGACAGATGTCCCCAATGCATAAAATATAGGTATGGTCCGTTCGGATTCTTTTGAAAAAACAAATGGTATTTACCGTCATAATAGGTCAGCCCGTAGGGTTCATTGGTCCAGGAAGTATTCGGCATGGGATGGTAGCGGGGTCGCAAATAGTCTCCGGCATGACGAACATCGGGATCAATAAAAAGCTCCGTTTCGTATTGCTCAGCTGAGGCATAAGTTTCCCGAATCTCCGTTTCCGAAAGAATCCGGTCGTATACTTTCAACTCGTCGATGGCTCCGTTCAATGCATTGATCGGGAAGCCCGCGAACCGAAGGTTCAGCGATGTCTTACCCACCCAAAGGTCACTTTGCGTCTTATCAATGGGAACATCGGGCGTGAAATTGTTGGATAACCAGACCTCGCCATCTACGTAAATGACCGCCTGCCCGTCTTCGCCATCCACCGTTGCCACGATGTGATGCCATTCGTAGGTGGATAGTTGCCTGTTCGGTGTTAACGTACGCTCGTTGCCATCGAAAAAGAAGGTAAACACCAGTCGGCCGTAGGGATTCACCTGTAGGGAAAAGCCCCCTGTATCCGAAATATGCTGAATGATCGCAGCCGGCTCTGCCGTAAACGCCTCGGTAGCATACCAGGCTTCAATGGTAAACTGCTGATCGTACTGATCGATATGGAAATCGCCATCGGTCAGCCAGGTAGCATACCCGTCAAAACGCAGGGCCTGCCCGAAATTGGCATCGATCCGCTCCGGTCGGTCAAAGTTATTAGTCAGTGGCAAGGTCTGCCCGGATACGGATTCCGTAGTGGTTGTAGCACCAGAGGCTTCATTGAAATCCAAATAAAAAATGGGGCCCTGCCCAAAAAGGGGCGGGGCAACCAATATATATATGATAAAGAGGGAATTAATCCAAAATCGCATATTGACGTATTGGTATGATCAAAAATCTACCTTATTCTCGCTCGACCGCAACGGCCAATACTGTATATCTGAAACCCGTAACCGACCGTCTTCTGAAAATAAAACGACTTGGTCGCTATCCTCGTATTTAGGAAAAATACGGGTGGTAAAAGCATGAGCATTATTCAAAAAACCTTCCACCACCGAGCCATCAATGAATAATTGCAGGTGAATAGTATCCAGGTCCATGATCGAAAGATCGCCTTGCTCCACCCGTACGGGAGCTCCTTCGCGTTGGCTCATCTTCCGCTGGTCGATCGTAAGCTGTTGCTGATCCAGGTCGAACAGTATTTTTGTTGCTTCGTCATTTTCTTCGTTGTGTCCGATTAGCAATCCAAAGCGGGAGGCGGTTTCGGGAGTGAAGGTCATTTCGATTTCCAGCTGTTGTCCTTGCGCAACGACTACCTGATCCTTAGCCGCTAATTCTTTTGCCGGAAGGCTATTCTGCTCCAACCGCAATTCCTTCATAACGGGATGCGGTTGTTGCTGAAGCACCCCATCCACCAATTCCCAACGTCGGGGCATACTGTACAAATGGGTCCATCCGTGTTCGCGTTGCCACTCGGCAGAAATCAGGTCGGGAATAATCCCCATAACCACCGTTTCCCCATCGGCATCGCGGGCTACCGAAGGTGATAGCAGGCGATTGATCACCTCCAGCTTCTTAGGCATGGGATCATCTGGTACAAACTGCTCGTTCACAAAGTCTCCTACCCAGTAGATGGCCACCGCCGGCTTCCCCTGGTACGGGATCGGATTGGCCAGCAACACGTATTTGTCACCCATCTTCCAGAAGATCGCCATCTCCCAGAACACACCGGAACCATCTCTTTTCGGATCACCCACAAAAAGCGGATCCAGGGTTTCCCAATTCTTCAAGTCGGTACTTTTGTACAACAGCAGAGCACCCTTGCGGACCTCGTTTTCGGTGATTCCGTACCCGACCATCATGTACCAGGTATCCCCTTCCTTCCATAAGTACGGATCCCGGAAGTCTATGCGTTCGTACTTTTCGGGGGTACCCTGAACCACCGGATTACCTTCGTACTTTTCCCATTCGATCAGGTCATCATCTGCCGGAAAGGCCAGGCACATGCCAAATTCTTCACCGTCACTACCCGTATACATAATGGTCGGTTGTCCGTCGGCTTCCACTACGTGGCCCGACCAAATGCCGTTGCGGTCATATCCGTCTTCGGGCGTGATCGCCGGCCGGTGCTCCGTCCACTGCAGCAGATCAGGACTACTGTAGTGTCCCCAATTGATCTGTCCCAGGTAGACATTGGTACCGTTCTTCTGATTAAAGATGTGGTACTTACCGTCGTGGTAGATCAACCCGTGCGTTTCGTTCGTCCAATTGGCAGCTGGCAAGACGTGGTACTCCGGTCGGTAAAAATCATCGGCGAAGCGCGACTCAGGGATGCTCAGGTCTGCTTCACTGCCTGCCTGACCTTTAACCAGATTCTTTTTGACGAAAGTCGCGGATAAAGCCTCCGGCCAGATCATCACCTCATCGACAATGCCATTGATGTATTCCGTTGGGAAAATGTGTACCCGCCTTTCGGCAAAATCCTTACCGATCAGGACTTCACGGTATTCCGGTGAATCCAGGTTTTTGGCGGCAGCCACCGACTCTCCATTCAGGTAGAGTTGCGTAGAATCCGTGCCAACGCTCAGCGCAACGTGAAACCAGGAAAACTTCTCTACCGATGCCCGCGTAGGCAGGTACGATCGTTTGCCGTCACGCTGCTTGCCCAATACCAGGCGACCAAAGCGGTCGAGGCCAGCCGACCAGGCATCAGTAGCATCCGGTCCGGAGACCACTGCAAAAAAACCGGCCGTATCGGTGGGGTACGTTTCCAGTGCAATCCAGCCTGCCATGGTAAATGGCGCAGACAAGGGTTCCGACAGGGGTTGCTGAAAGTAAGCAGTATGGCCGTCGAGTCGCAATCCGGTACCCGCTATACCCGGAACGTACTCGGCCACGGGCTGGTTACCCAGCAGAGGCGTTTTCAGATCATTCCGGGACTCCACAATGGTGGTATCCTGCCTTTCGGCAAAAGACCAGGCATAGGCAGGCTGTGGCTCATCGGAACAACCCAAACAAATCAGAAATAGTAGCAGGAATAGGAAGTAACGCATTGGTATGAGTTCAAAAGCAAAGAAAAAAGTAGCTCCGAACGACCTTGGTGATCGCCCGGAGCCCGATCATTGTTGGCTATAAACCTCGCAGATAGTCAATGGAGTTTTTATAAATAGTCCGGATATTGTCGCCGTATTCGTTGTCGCGGCCGTCGTTCATATTCCACTCCATACCGCCCACACCCAGGGTCATGATGGTACCCTGAAAGCGTCCCTGCGGTTTCCACAGAATAATTCCTCCGGTTCCCTGAGAAGCTACGTTCCAGTCCCAGGTAGCCAGTACCTCCGCGCGGTATTGGGTTTCAAAGTTGGCGTATTTAGGCTCAGCGATGGGATCCAGGCCCCACATGCTGTTGTGGTCCTCCTTAAATCCACCGTCGATCACGGGAATGGATCCATCCGGATTCCGCTCCACACCTTCGGAGATGATGTTGGCCGTAGGGCTATTCGTAAAACCGATCGCCCAAACATCCATGTTGACACCGCCCTCACCGGTACCCAGAATGGTGCGCAGGCCGGAGTTGTCACGTCCCAGCTCCTCCACAATTCCCGTTCCGTGCTGTCCGGCGACGATCTTGCCTCCGTTGACGTAGAATTTCGACAGCACATTCAGCTTGTCGAGCAGGGCCTGCGGTTGTTCAGTAGTCCCCACGGTATCGTGTACATAGAAGATCACATTAACCCCATTCAGGGCTTCATCCGATAATTCGGCATAGGAAATATATTCAAAATCCTCCCCGTAGGTTTCTTCCGCCCAGCGGGCTGCGGCACGCTCGTCGTCATCGGAAACTTCCCCGATAGAGGAACCATCTCCTAAAAAAACGATTTTCGACGGTAGCAACGTAGCCTGAATCCGGTACACCCGCTGGCTGTTGCCATTATCGGCAATCACCTCAACCGGACCAGTCAGGTCGAGGGTACCGTCTTCGGGCGTAATGGTAACTCCGTCGGGAGCAGTCGCTTCGAAGGATACATTCGACAAGTCGGTATTTCCCGGAAGGCTGATCCGGATCGATCCCGCCAAATGGTCGATGGTCGCTTCCTTCTCATTGATGGTAACCGATTCCAGTACGTCAATTACGGATGGACCATCGGTGTAATTGTCTATTTCATCACAGGCCAGGAACCCAAGGCTCAGACATACACCCAAACATATATTTTTGAGGTAACTCATAATCACTTTCTTCTAAAGGGTTCGCAAATAATCAATAATGTTGGTCGTCAGCAGCTCAATGTTGCCCTGATAATCATTGACCGTATCGTTGGGATCGAACTCGTATCCGATCAGGCTATTTTCCAGAGAAATAATATGCCCCTGAAAATCGGTGGGAATATTGAAGTCGTAATTGCCCGGAACGTCGCCATCTGTGGGCAGTAGTTCCATAGCTCCGATACCAAAGCCATCACCAATCCAACGCAGTGATCCAAACCGAATCGCATTGAAGGTCTCTTCCGACAGAACGATGCCATCTTCTCCACAGCAGGTATACCCCTCAATGGTATTATCGAACTGCTGGAACCAAACCAGACGTGCTTCGCGGGTGGCCGAATTCGACAGGTACAATTCTCCGTCTCCGTGGAAAGTCAGCCCCGCAAAGATCGGGTGCCCCTGCCGGTCTGCACTGGTGGTTGCGTCTTTGACGCCCAGCCCCCAGATATCATCCGCAGGCTTGTTCATGTCTACACAGCCTTCGGGACCGGCACAGCCAAACTCGGTGTACTGGTAATTACCCGGTGAGGGAGGAACGGAATAGTCCGCCGGAATTCGTCCGAGTACGTGGACAAATGGCGTGGGATCCCCGGCAATAAACATGTGTCCACCATCCTTTACCCAGGCGGTCAGGGCATCGCTCTGGCTGGTGCCCGGTTGTAACTCCGCCGGCAGCATGGTCAGCGGATTGTCTGGTGTAGCTGAATATCCCAGATTAGGTAGCGGGGTCAGATAGTACAACATGACCACGTCGATCTCCTCCAGCGCCTCCGTGGTAATATCAGCAAAGGGGATGTAGTTGAAATCGTCGGGATAGTTCTCCTGCAGGAACTCCGCTGCCGCTTTGGCATCATCGTCCATGATGCTATTGATGTCGGCCCCGTCACCGATAAATGCAATCTGTGAACTACCGAGTTCCAAGGTGACCTCGTAGGTGCTGGTTAAGCCTTCGGTATTCGTCACGGTGTAGGAAACCGGCCCGCCGGAAAAGTCCTGAGCAGAACCACTTTCCGGTGATACGGTCTGCCCTTCGGGCAACTCAATGGTAGGCGTAATCGCCGTCAAGTCATAGCCGGCGGGTAAAAGCAGCAGGATCTCTTTCTCCGCCTGATTAATGATACCGGGGATATCGTCCACAGAGAAACCCGAGATCAGGGGAGCTGCCACCTGATCCACCGACACAAAGTAGGACTTACCGGTAAAACCGTCGTTGGATACGATAGTGTACTTGACCGGATTGGTAAAATTCTGTGCCACACCCGATTCGGGCGTAGCGGTCGTTCCTTCCGGAATGGAGAACTGAGGTACCAGGCGGGTAATATCGGCCTGACTACCCACGGTTACGTCGATCGTTCCGTTTTCATGATCAATGGTTCCCTGGTTCTCACCGATGGAGAACATCATGATAGTCGGTTCACCGAATGCACCAACGGAGGCCGTGTAGGGACGGTCCACTCCGTTGTTGGATACCGTGAAGATTACCGGGCCGTTGGTGAAGTCCACCGTGGATCCTGAACTAGGGTCAACGGAAGCACCATCCGGCAGATTCATTTCCACTACTACTGCTGACAGATCCGATCCCGCCGGTAAGGTAACCGTAATAACGGCATTGGTATGATCAATCTCGGCGGTTTGGCCATCGGCCATAAAACTCCGGATAATGGAATAGGTATAATCCGGAACGACGTCCTGAAATTTGGGATCCATATCACAGCCGGCCAACAGCAGGAAAGTTCCTGACACCAGATAGAAATAGATGTTTTTCGTTTTATTTAAAAGCTTTTTCATGGTATGAGGATTTGAGCACATTTCGGTTAATAATTTTCGCGTTGGGAATAGACCCCGCCCGAGGCGTCGATCTCGATCTGAGGTATCGGCAGGTATTCGTCGCGCCCGCCGGTAAAATCAGCTCCCGAATAATAGGAGCGCTTGGTACTTTCCGTGGCCATGTAGTCATCGATCCACTCTTCGGCGATACCCCAGCGGACCAGGTCGTAGAAGTGGTGACCTTCATTGTGTAGTTCGAGGCGACGTTCCATGCGCAGGGCCTGGATGGCGAAGTCCTGAGAGACGGCAGTCGGGTACAAGCCGATCTGGTAGTTAGCGGCATCCTTAGTGTTATCCACAAAATCTTTTACGCGCGGGGCATTTACAGCTCGTTCCCGGATTTGATTGATCAACGTCATACCCGTTTCAATGTCCCCCAGTTCGATGGAGGCTTCCGCCTTCCAAAGGATCACATCACTGAGTTTGATCAGCGGGTGATCCAAAGCGCCTTTTGCCCAGGGGAAACCGCCGGAGGCGCGCAGATCTGAGTTGGGATCGATCTGATTCTTTTTACGCAAGTACAGACCATAAGTAGCTACATCCCTGCTCCAGTTATCCTGTTGAGCCAGGGGTTCCCAGGATTTCCATTTCATACCCGGGCGTCCGATGGAATGATCCAGACGGGGGTCTACGGGAGTCTCCGTATCGCGGGGAGCCAGGTCGGAATCGTTATAGGTATCAAGCAAAGGCAGGCCATCTTCATTGACCTTAAATGCATTGACGATATTCTGGGAGGGTTTGTGAAAATCATCCCCGTTCAGGTAGGGATGGTTCAGATCATCAGACGGTGAATCCGGAGAGTTCAGCAGATCGCCAAAATTTACGTTCCCGAATTCTGAGCCATCATCAACAGAATACTGAATGGCGAACACATTTTCCGGGTTGGCATACCCTGGTTCGGAATACAGTCGCTCCAGATCTTCCATTAAGCGGTAGTTACCCGCCAGCACGAAATCGGTGTACTGGATAACCTCCGACCACTCTTCCTGGAAGAGTTTGGCTTTCGCCAAATAGGCGTAGGCCACCATTTTATTAACTCGTCCTAAATCTTCCTGTGTTTCAGGTAAAACCGGTATGGCATCGTTCAGGTCTTCTTCGATCTTACCCCACAAAAAATCGGCATCAAAGGAATTCGGAACCGTTGCCACCTGGTCGACGGGGGTATTTTCATCGATGTATGCGAAGGAACCGAAGTTCTTCATTAACTCGAAGTAAAAGTGGGCCCGCAATACTTTCAGCTCGGCAATCCGGAGATCGCGGTTCTCAAAGTCGGTAGCATCTTCCAGGGCGATGATGGCATTATTGATCCGGAAAATCCCAAAATAGATTGCGCGCCAAAGGTTATACACATTATCGGAGGAAGGAAAAACCTGGTGGATCTCCAGGGCGTGCATGCCCCCGCCGGGGTTGTCCCCTACGCCGCCGCCTCCTTTATAGGCATCACCACTGCGGATATCGGAAAATGCCCAGTTACTGGGAGCGTGGTCAAATGGCCATAAATCCCGGAACTCGCCCGTATTGAAGCGATAATCCAATCCGCTGTAGGCATTGACGACCAGGCTTTCCAGATCGATATTCTCTTCGGAGATCACGTTCTCCGGCTGTACGTTGAGGTAGTCATCTGAGCAGGCGCTCAATATCCCCAGGCACAGGATCAGACTTATATGCTGTATGATGGTTTTCATATGATTAGTTGCTATTGATTTAAAAATCGATGTCCAGACCAAAGCTCACCGTTCTGGTATGTGGGTACACCCCGAGGCCGGCGATGCCGATACCGGTGCGACTCAGGCCGGGTACTTCGTAATCAAAACCAGAGAAATTGGTGAGGTTAATCAGATTCTCTGCCTGTAAGAAGATGCGGGCACTGCGCATTCCCAACCGATCCAGGACATCGCCATCGAAACGGTAACTGAGGTTAAGAGAGCGCAAGCGGAAGAAAGAACCATCTTCCACGAAATAAGTGGAAGCCCGAAGCTGGTTATTGACATCAGCTGTGCTTAGTGCCGGAATACGGGAATTGGCATTGTCCGCCGCCCAGGCATCAAGTGTATTCCGACCGTGGTTAAAGCCGAAGTAAGCAAAGTCGAGCAACTCCCGCTGGGCATTGTACATATCGTTCCCCTGCCGGCCGTCAAAGAAGAGGTTGAGTGTCCAGTTTTTGTAGCCTACATTCATACCCAGTCCGTACATGAAGTCGGGATGGGGATTTCCGATGATGGTCCGGTCGTTTTGATTGATGACTCCGTTCCCATCCAGGTCGCGGTAACGAATGCGCCCCAGCCCTTTACCAGGTTGAGCCGCGTGAACGGCAACTTCTTCGGGGGTACGGAAAATACCGTCGGCAATAAAGCCGAAATAGGAACCGATAGGCTGGCCAACCCCGGTAAAGGAAATACCTTCCAGAATGAAATTATCCTCATTGTTGAGGCTGGTCACCTCGTTTTGGTAGGTGGAAAAATTAACGTTAAACCCGTAGGTGAAATCTCCGATTCGCTTGGATTGATAACCCAATGCCAGATCAACACCCCGATTGGTCATATCGCCCGCATTGAAAAAGAGGGTGCGCCCGGCCTCTCCCAAAACGGAGGGCTGAACAACCTGCAACAGCAGGTCGGTGGTGCGCTTTTCGTACAGATCGATGGTGAAATTCCACTGGTAGTCGAAGAGATTAAGGTCCAGACCAATATTGGTTTGGTACGATTGTTCCCATTTCAGATCGGGATTACCCACCTGATTTGCGGATACCCCCTGGCTGATGGGCCCCACACCATCACCGCTCAGGTCGTAGTCACTGAATTCCAGCGTGTTGTTGAAGATCGAATATTGTGCGTATTCCAGGATGTCGGCATTACCATTACCACCCCAGGAAGCCCGCAGCTTAAGAACATCCAGGAAGGCCAAATTCTCGAGAAAGGCTTCATTACTGAGTGTCCATCCGGCGGATACCGTCGGAAAAACGGCGTAGCGGTTATTGATACCAAACCGTGATGAACCATCGCGCCGCACGCTGGCAGACAGATAGTAGGTATCGTTAAAGTCATAAGCGACCTTAGTGAACAGAGATAAACGGCGACTATCTGCGCCAATGCCATAGGCATCGAGAATGGCATTGTCGGCAATGATCTCATACTGGTCAATATTTTCGTAATCGACCTCCGTCCCCAAGGGCACCTGGATACGGGCAAAATCATTCGTTTGATCCCGTCGGAAAGCTTCCTGTCCAATGAACGCATTCAGGCTGTGGGCACCAAAATCACGATTGTAGGTCAGCAGATTGGTCCAGATATAGGTCTCTGCATTATTGCGTCGCCGGTCAAAACGAGAAAACTCCTCATTATCGAGCAGTATGCGGTTACCAAGGATACTTCCATTCTGATTGAAGAAGCCGGTCTTTTGATCAAAATCAAAGTCGTTGATATCAAAATTGAACTTGGTATTGAACGATAAATGATCCGTAATTTTCCAATCAGCATAGACATTACCGAAGCTTCGCAGTGTCTCCTCCACGTTATTCCGGTTGATCTCCAGAATGGCCAATGGATTCCACTTATCCTGCAAACCGGCACCCACGGGGCCACCGAAGCTACCGTCCTCTGCGTATACCGGAATGAGTGGATTTTGCAACAGCGCATCTTCAGTAGCGTTCGCTTTCACCTCGTTAAAGCGGGTTACGGTCAGGTTCTCTCCCAGGGTGAGTGCCCCGTCAAACAGCTTGACACTGGCATTAAGCCGGAAGTTACCCCGGCGGAAGTAGGTATGCTCCATGATTCCGTTATCGGAAGCATATCCGATACCCGCAAACAGGTTCCAGTTTTCCCGGGCAATGGAATAGTCCAAATCCGTGGTAACTGATACGGAATTATTCATGATCACATCCACCCAATCGGTATTGGAAAGCCGCATATTCTGCTGAGCATCCAGATACTCAGGCAGTGGCGTTTCGGGGGTGTAGACCAGGTTGCCAGCTACCACGGGCTCTCCGCCCTGAGCAATGTAGCGCACGTCCAGCCACTCCTGACTACCCAACACATTGAAATCCTCCCGGATGTCATTATAGGTAACCAGGCTATTGATGGAAAAACCACCCTGCCCCGGTTTAGCCCGTTTGGTGGTGACGATGATGACTCCACGTGCCGCCTCGGTACCGTAGATACCGGCCGAAGCAGCATCCTTGAGTACCTGAATGCTTTCAACATCGTTGGGGTTGAGGCCGGCCGGGTTATTGGTCTGAACACCGTCGATAACCCACAGAGGGCCGGTACCACCAAACACGGAGGTCAGGCCCCGGATGGATATCTGCGTGTCGCTTCCCCCGGGTACCCCGGAGGAGTTAAAGGTCAGCCCCGGAACCTTGGACTGGAGTTTAGTGATGACATTCGGGGTGGCTATTTGCTCCAGTGATTCGACATCAACTACTGAAACAGAACCCGTAATGTCTTTTTTCTTTTGAGAGCTGTACCCGACGACTACGATTTCTTCGAGTTGTTCTCCCGGTTCAAGGGCTACGTCAATTACGGCCGTTTCTGTGATATCTACTACTTCGTTTGTATAGCCGGTGTACGAAACGGTAACGGTGGGTGCCGTTTCGGGCACCTCGAGGGTAAATGCCCCCTGAATATCGGTGATGGTCCCGGTAGTGGTACCAGTAACCACCACATTGGCTCCGATCAGCGGTTCGCCGGTCAAGGCATCGCTCACGGTCCCCGATATGGTTTTTTGTGCAAAGGCTAGTTGAACCGATACGAATAGACAGACCAGTCCAGCCCCTATAGAGAGTTTCATAACCTATAGTGATTTAATGAATGAATGTAAAGCCGATACTTAGCGGGTGACGAGCTTTGTTTGCAATCGCTCCAATGACACCCCTTTGGTTTCAGGCATGATAAAATGAACCCACAGTAACTGCAGACACATCATGGTTGCGAAGAAGACAAAAACATAACCCGGGTTCAGGGATTCGCTACTCAAAAGCTGAGGCATAAATACCGTAATCAGGGCAGCCAATACCCAATGGGTAGAACTTCCAATAGACTGCCCCTGAGCACGAATCTGGTTCGGAAAAATCTCCGAAATAAACACCCAGATTACAGCCCCCTGCCCGACGGCGTGAGCAGCAATAAAGATGAATAAGAAGATGGGCACCGCCAGACCCTGCCATCCGAACAAAAAGGCAGCAGCAACCATCGCCAGCGAAATGATATACCCAAAGGATCCAATATACATCAGCACTTTGCGCCCGAGTCGATCAATGAGGTACAGACCGACCAGCGTAGCGATCAGGTTGATCAGGCCCAGGCCTATACTTGAAATAAAAGCCGTTTGCTCCCCAATTCCTGCTTCCGCAAAAATCCGCGGCGCATAGTACAGAATGGCATTGATCCCTGACAATTGATTAAAGAAGGCAATCAGGAAGGCCGAAAAAACCAGGCCTTTATACCGGCGCTGGGTAATGCGTTCCTTCCGCCCACCCTGTTGGTTTTTTGCATTGTCTTGTTGGATCTGAACGATCAATGCTTCGGTATCCGCCTGCGGATCAATCTCCCGTAAAACACTTCCCGCCTCGGTCAAATCGTTTTTCACCGTTATCAACCAGCGTGGGCTGCGTGGTACAAAAAGAACCAGAATGGTGTAAATAAGTGCCGGCACTGCTTCCACGCCTACCATCCATCGCCAGGGGCTTGCGCCAAAATCCCGTAACAGAGAGTTGGAAATAAAGGCGACCAGTATGCCAAGTACAATATTAAACTGATACAAAGCGACCAGTCGACCGCGCTTTTCGGCGGGCGCTATTTCCGAAACGTAAGCCGGTGCTGCGATAGTAGACACTCCAACCCCCAATCCACCCAGAAAACGAAATAATCCGAAAGAATACGGATCAGATACCAAGGCCGATCCGACCGCTGATACAAAATACAGTATACCGATCCAGATAAGTGTCTGCTTGCGCCCCAGTTTATTGGTCGGATAGCTCCCGATGATGGCACCCAACACGGTACCCCATAAGGCCGTAGACATTATGAAGCCGTGAAATTCATTCGATGATTGCCAAAGCGTCTGCAATTGTTGTTCTGCGCCGGAAATGACCACCGTATCGAACCCAAACAAAAAGCCCGCCAGTGCAACGGTTATTGACCAAAAAAGAATCTTATTCTGCATCTTTTATACCTACTCCAGGTGAATGAATACGCCATTGACTACTCAGGATCAAATGGACGATTGCAAATTAAGATGGGTTAGGGAAAAGAAATAGCAGTATTGTTTCAAGAGAATAGAAAAAACACGACGCAAAAATTTAAAATTTATAAACAATTGATAGTCAATATTTTAACTAAAAACAAAAAACTAAATGTAGTTTTTACAATTTTTAAAATTGTTACAAACCACTTTAGATAAGGTTACAGACTTGCAATTTTCGGAAGGAAAAACCTAAATCGGGAAAAGAAGATTAGGCAGAAAAGAAAAAAGTTTAATCATTGTTTTTATTCAGCATCTGCTGTTTAAATTCCGAAGGAGTAATGCCGTATCGTCCCTTGAAAGCTGTAGAAAAGTAGGAGGGAGAAGAGAATCCCGCCTGAAATGCAGTCTCAGAGATGGAATACTCTTTTTCCCTGAGCAATTCCTTGGATAGTTGTAGCCGGCGCTGCTGCAGATAATCGCTTACCTTCTTTCCAAGAATCCCCTTAACCCTACGATACAACTGGACGCGGCTCATACCCAACTCTGCACATAGCTCTTTCACCCCAAATTCGGGATTCGTTAAGTTGATCTCGATAGCATCCATAAAAGACCGCAGGAATGCTTCTTCTTTTTCTGTCCGGCCCGCTTCCGTTGCTGCGTCGGCATCTTCCGCCACCGGTTGCGGCGCTTCAGTGTCTGCTTCCAATTCCGCGGGCACCTTTCCGGCAACACCGATGGTCGCCAAACTGGATATCTGCTTTTCCATGGAAGCTATACGCGAACGAAAGGTCTGATTCCTGTCCCTCGAGGAAAACAATAGCAAGGAGATCCCCAATAGTAACAAACCTAACAGAGCACTTAATGAAGCGTACATAAATTGTTCGTACTGGTGTTTTCGGCGATCTTCCCGAATGGTGGTCAGCTGTTCATCATAGGAGTTCATAAGTGCAGTGATGCGATCCGAATAGGACTTTATGACATCGACGTTCTGGGAATCAATAATGATAGTGCTCAGGATGTTCTCTTTACTAAATTCCTGATCGTACAGGATATTCACTGCCGTCCTAATGGCTTCTACCCCTCCGGTAGGATATAAAGCGGTGGCATCCAGAATCCCATCCTGGACAAATTGCACCCCGCGATTGGGCCCCGGCAAACCATCAATTCCGATGATGTGTAGTTCGTCGTCGATGCCGGCTTCTTTGGCCACCAAAAATGCCCCCAGGGCCATTCGGTCGTTATGCGCGAAAATCAGATCAATATCCTGCTCTAATAGATAGTCCTCCGTAAGAACTTCCTCTACCACATCCTTCTCCCATCGACCGTCAACCTCTCCAACCACCGTCAATTCAGAAAACCCCTCCAGACTTTGGCGAAAGCCATCGTGTCGGGATATGGCCGGTGAAGAACCGCGAAGCCCCCAAATTTCGAGAATGCGACCATTACCCCCGAGCAAGTTCGCTGCGTAAGCGCCAGCCACTCGTCCGACTTCTTCATTATCGGCGCCGATGTAAGCGGTATACAACCGTGAATTAATTCGCCGGTCAATAATTATCACCGGTATATTATCGTAGTACACCTCCTCAATAATGGGAGTGATCGGAGCCGCTTCATTAGGCGATACGATCAGCAGGTCGATTCCCCTGGCTACCAGATCTTTTATCTGCTGAATTTGCTGATAGCTGTCACTCTCAGCGTCTTCGATCAGTAAATCGATCTCCGGGTATTTGGCCAACTCCATATGCATTTCATCCTGCATGAGTTGACGCCAGTTGTCTCCTGAAGTACACTGTGAAAAACCAATAACAAATTCGGTCCGCTCCTCCGATGATCCACACCCGGACAATAACCCAAGCCACAAGACAGCCAGGACAACCACCCGAAGGACAGTTACCTTTTCCATGCGACGCAATGTTTGATACCCGTTCCTGATGTTCAAGACTTACCTTTCAAACGCAAAAATAGAATAATCCTGCCTAAGAAGGTACGCAGTATTTTCCTTTCATGCCATAAGGCCCCGGCTTGTCGGCCAGACTGCAAGAAGTGGGCCCTTATTTATTCCTGTTTGATAAAAAAACGTGAGTTTGAGGCCGAGCTATTTGCTAAAAGACTGAATACTCTGTAACCTAAGTAACTTTGACTTATGGCTGTGCCTTTCGGCAAAATACTGCGTTATTCGTCGGTCGCGTCCGCACGGATGCTCCGATCCAAGAGTAGGGCCCCTTCACCCCACTCTTGGATATGCGCCTTGTCTTTTGCCAAAATGCCCTACCCATATTTTCAAATAACTTAGATTACAGAGTACTGAATGTCAAACCTCACCTCGTATTTCGTACAGGGTATTAGGTAGTGGGACTATTTTAAATCCTTATACCCAATACCTACTACTATGTACCGGGAGGTTGGGCCTTGGTTATCTTCCATTTATTAAAATGTCGGTGTCCAACCTCCCGGTAAAAAACGTACCTTAAACCGTCGATTTTACTATACAAACCACACTTCACTATGCACATCCGTCTCTTCTTCTGTCTGGCTATCTTAAGTCTGGTGTCTTTCACCAAAGCCCAGCCTGATTCCGAAAAACAAGCCATCATCAAAGCCCTCAATGCGCAGGCTGACACCTACACCGACATGGCCCACCAGATCTGGGATTGGGCGGAGCTCGGCTTCCAGGAAGACCAAAGCACCGAACTCCTGCAATCTAAACTGCGGGAAGCTGGCTTCCGCGTGGAAAGTGGTGTAGCTGGTATGCCCACCGCCTTTGTGGCCACCTATGGCTCCGGGGAACCGGTTATCGGATACCTGGCCGAATTCGATGCCCTGCCCGGTGTTTCCCAACAGGCGGTCCCCCGGCCCGCCCAGCGCCCCGAAACCAATAACGGCCATGCCTGCGGACACCACCTCTTTGGTACCGGCTCCGTAGCCGCCGCCGTGGCCGTTAAAGACTGGATGGAGCAAAGCGGTGTGCAGGGCACCCTGCGCCTCTACGGCACCCCTGCCGAAGAAGGCGGCGGCGGGAAGATCTATATGGTCCGCGAAGGCCTGTTCGACGATGTCGACGCCGTGCTTACCTGGCATCCGTCCAGCTCGAACAGTGCCGTTACCGGTTCCTCCCTGGCCGTGATCACGGTCAAATTCCGCTTCGAAGGTGCAGCCGCACACGCAGCCGTAGCCCCCTGGCGCGGCCGCTCTGCCCTGGATGGTGTGGAAGCCATGAACTACATGGTCAACCTCATGCGGGAACACGTCACTCCGGCGACCCGCATTCATTACGCGATTACGGAGGGGGCCGAAGCTCCCAACGTGGTGCCGGCCTTCGCCGAGGTGTATTACATCATTCGCCACGACGATATGACGGAGGTCAAAGACTTATTCCGCCGCGTGGTACTCACCTCCGAAGCAGCGGCCATGGGCACCGAGACCAAGGTTTCCCACGAGGTAATTACCGGCTACTTCAACAAACTCCCCAACGAGGTGCTGGGCCGCATTATGAATACCAACCTGCAGATGGTGGGCGGTGTGGAATACACCGACGAAGAGCGCCAGTTCGCCGAGGAGATCATGACCTCCTACCCTTCCAAAGACATGTCGCCCGATGATGCCGCATCTATTGAGCCTTTCCAGGTACGGGAAAAGGGCTATGCCTCCACCGATGTGGGGGATATCAGTTGGGTGACGCCCACCACCAGTATGGGAGCTGCCACTTGGGTGCCCGGCACCGTGGCGCACAGCTGGCAGGCGGTTGCCGCCGGTGGCACCACCATCGGTCCCAAAGGGATGATGGTCGCCGCCAAAACGCTGGCCCTGTCGGCAGTGGATATCTTTCGCGATCCCTCTATCGCCGAAAAGGCCCGGGAAGAGCTGCGGAAGCGACGCGGCACGGATTTCACCTACGAAGCCCTGCTCGGCGACCGCGAGCCACCACTCGACTACATGAAAAAGAGTAAGTAAGCATTCACAGAAGATATGTCATCTTTGAGCACCAACCGCCTGTATCTACGGCCATTACAACAAAATGACCTATCCTGGTTCCACATGGTGAATACCGATCCGGCCGTTCGTAAATACCTATGGGACGATCGGGTAATTACTGAGTCGGATGCACGGGACATTCTGTTGCAAAACCAGCAACAATTCACAAATAGGGGCTACGGATTATGGAAAATCTGTCGGACTCAGGATCAACAGGCCCTCGGCTACACTGGCTTGTGGTTCTTTTTTGAGGAGGTACAGCCTCAACTACTCTACGCTATTCTTCCGCCTTTCGGCAAAAAGGGCTACGCGACAGAAGCGGCACGGGCCGTCATGGAATACGCCTTCCATTCCCTGGGGTTTACCTATCTGATTGCTGCGACCGATCCACCAAATACATCCTCCCGGAAACTGGCCATTCGCCTGGGCATGACCCTATGGAAAAAGGAAGAGGATGCCCAACGGACAACCCTTTTTTTCCGGAAGGAAAAACCTGAGGAGCACTAAATATAAACCTTCGGTGCACTATAAAGGTGCTTACATCGTTACATCCCAAAATCAACCAAAACAAGAAATATCTATAATGAGTCGATCACTGTTTTTAATTGCCTTTATTTGTCTTTTTACAGCCGCATGTACTCAGGAAGCTGAGCAAGATCAATCAGCTGAAACACCCGTCATCCAGGACCCTAATCCAGCCACCCCCGAACAGGTGGAAGAACGCACCTCCAATTTGCCCAACCCCACCGACATACGGTTTTACTGGGCTGAACCAACAATGGATGATAACGAAGTCCCCACTACCGAACTCTACGCCCGCTTCGACCGAAATCGGATTCCTTTGGGGACGGTTAACGCTCCCAGTGAACTCGAAAAAGAAGAATGGGAAACCTACAATGTCCCCGACGAAGCAATTACCGCTGCCTACAGCTTTTACGCCGGCCTGCTGGAAGTATTCTACATGGTGCGCACCAATCAAACCATTGAGATCTACCGGGCCGAACAAGATGAGATGGATAGCGACCCGCTATCCTATGAACTCATAAAAATGTACCCGGTGGCCCCCGCACAATAAATAGCCGGTGTACAAAAAACTGCTTTAGAAGCCATCCCAAATTCCTTTGGGGTGGCTTCTTATATTAAAAAGGATTACATTCAAGTTACTCCTAAAATGCCGGTACAATATGTCACACAAATACGTTAATCTGGGAAAAGATGGCGATCAGGTCTTCCTGTACTCACTTAACCGCGACACCAACCGCTTTAGTAAAGAAAAACAAGTACTGTGGGGAGACTGGCTCATGGTCGACGACGACCATGACTATACGGGTGTCCCGGAAGGCTGGACCGCTATCCGGTGGGCGCCCAAAACCAAGAACCAGATCTATTACATCCGGGATGAGCACACCATTGATGAACGCCCCCTGGAGATCATTTTCGTGGACGTGGGCCAGGGTGACGGTGCCGTATTGATCACGCCCGAACGTGGCCCAGAAGAAAAGATACTGGTTATCGACGCCGGAGAATCGGCCAATATGCGGCGTTTCTTAAACGGGCGCTTCAAGGCTTACCGGGGTTTCGATTTCGAGGCAGCCATTATTACCCATCCCGACAATGACCACTACGCTGGTTTTGAACACATTTTCAACGATCACAATATCGGCTTTAATACCATCTACCAGAATGGATTAGTGGAGCGTCCCGAGGGCGGTCGATTCGAAAAACTGGGCGGTACCGTAGAAGATCCGCCCGATTCGGGCATCCACTTTATCGAAGATCTGGCCGAGAACCGCGCCGATATCGAACGCCTCTTCAGTGATCCCTCTACCTTTGGCCGCTATCAATTTCCACCACTGATGCATGCCGCCCTGCAAAATCCGCGAATACAGGATTTCCGCATGCTTTCGATCGACCCGGCACACAGCATCCACCGCCACGGTCGGGCCTTTATGCCCGGCTTCGCCCCTACGCCGGGCAAAAGCTACAGCATTGAGGTGCTGGGCCCCATCGTCGAACGGGCCGACGATGGCCGTCCCCGCCTGCGCCGCATCAGCAGTGATTACGGAGAAACCAAGAACGGACATTCTATTCTGCTGCGTCTGCACATGGGGCAGTACAAGATCTTCTTTGGCGGCGACCTGAATATTCCCGCCGAAAAATACCTGCTTCAACAGTACACCAATCTCGATAGCTGGCCCTCGCCGGGCACCGAGGAATACGACCATATGATGACTACCGCTTCCCGTTGGTTTCGCAGTGAGATTATGAAGGTTTGCCACCACGGCTCCGACAAGGTGACCGACGAATTCATGCAGGTAGTCCACCCGGCAGGCTTCATTATTTCGTCGGGTGACCGGGAGGGGCACGTGCATCCCCGACCCGATCTGCTCGGACGCCTGGGCCGCATCGGCCGAGGCGAATCCCCATTGATCCTGTCCACGGAACTCCAGCGCTCTTCCCGCGAGTTTGAGGAACCAGAGTTCGTGCAGGATCTCCAGGACGACATTAAGAAACTTACCGAAAACCCGGCCGATGCCGATTTACTGACCAGCATCCAGGAGCAAATTGAGCACCTCGGGCGCACCAATGTCGATGTGTACGGGGCCGTTTATGTAAAAACCGATGGGGAACGCCTGATCGTGGCCTTTAAGTACGAGGAGCTTTCAGATAAGAAAAAATGGTTCTATTACGAGTATTCGATCGACGATGAAGGGAAGCTGCATTTGCTCAAATAGCCGATGTAAAATGCTTGACTTTTCACTATGCTGCCAGTAGCTTGCAGCCCTAAAAGATCAGCATGACCAAACAACGACAAGCGTACGTATTCGCCGGGCTGGCTGTATGTTTATGGGGTACTGTAGCAACCGCTATGAAACTGGCGCTGCAACAATATACTTTTTTGCAGTTGTTGTTTTGGTCGAGCCTCACCTCGCTCGTGTGCCTTACCACGGTTGTCATTTTACAAGGTAAATGGTCACAGGTACGTAGCATTAGCCGCCGGGAATTACTCCGCTCCGCTGCCTTTGGGTTTATCAATCCCCTCCTGTATTACCTGGTTCTATTCAAAGCCTACGCTTTATTACCTGCCCAGGAGGCCCAATCCCTGAATTATACCTGGCCCATCATGATCACCCTTCTTTCCGTGCCTATGTTAGGTCAGCGCCTTTCGGCAAAAAGCCTGATAGCCATCCTGGTCAGTTTCCTGGGCGTGTTGGTGATCGCTACCAGGGGACAGTTAGGTGAACTGCAGTTTTCCAATGCTGCCGGAGCAATGCTGGCCCTTTGTTCCGCTCTGATTTGGGCGTTCTTTTGGCTCCAAAATGTAAAGGACAAACGCGATGAAGTCGTTAAATTGTTCTGGAATTTCCTAACCGGCTTCTGCTACATTGCGCTGACCAATCTGCTCTTGGGCGACATACGTTGGTTCAGCTGGTCCGCCGGATTGCCTGCACTATACGTTGGCTTGTTCGAAATGGGCATTACCTTTTTGATCTGGTCGCTGGCCCTGCAACGAACTACGCATACAGCCAAGGTGAGCAAATTGGTCTATTTGGTCCCCTTTATTTCCCTTATGGTCATTGCTGCCATTTTAAAGGAACCGATCCTTACCTCTACGCTCTGGGGATTAGCTTTCATTCTGGGAGGGCTGGCTATTGATACCATCAAATTCAGGGTAATCTGGCAACGATTGAAACCTGCCTACAAGCCACGCCGGTAGGAGTTTTCGGCGAGTAACGACCAGCCGGTGTCCGTTTCTGGGTCCCGACGACCACCTTGAACCATCCCATGATCGTTCCCAATAAACCAGCACGCGCTATCGGGAGAATCCCGTGCCACGGGCAGGGATGAGTTGGCTTTCGCCAAAAAAAAGTACCTTCCGGCAAAAACCCGTCGCGCATGTTTTACCGCCCCTGCTTCCTTTTTTTAATGCTGATTCTTCCCTGGACCCTACAGGGTCAGGTAACCACCTACGCTACCCACGAAAACATCCCCTACTACCCCGAATCCGTACGCGCGGCCGATGCCTACCTGGCCGAGCGCTGCGTTGTTGACCTGTATGTACCGGAAGGAGTAAGCGACTTCCCCACAATTGTGTGGTTTCACGGGGGTGGCCTGACCGGCGGTCAAAAAGAGATTCCGGCGGCCCTCCAGGAAAAAGGCATAGCCGTCATCGGTGTCAACTACCGGCTGTACCCCAAAATTAAAGCCCCGGTGTACATCGAAGATGCCGCAGCGGCCGTCGCCTGGGTATTCCGCAACATTGTCGAGTACGGGGGCGACCCCGAAAAAATCTTTCTGTCGGGCCATTCCGCCGGTGGCTATCTGGTGAGCATGATCGGCCTCGACAAAAGCTGGCTGGCGGCTCACGACGTCGATGCCGACCGGATTGCCGGCCTTATTCCCTTCAGCGGGCACACCATCACCCATTTCACGGTCCGCGAAGAACGGGGGATTCCCGGCGAACGCCCCGTCATCGACGAGTTGGCGCCCTTGTATCACGTCCGCAAGAATGCCCCTCCCCTCCTGCTGATCACAGGCGACCGGGAACTCGAACTCTTGGGCCGCTACGAAGAGAACGCCTATCTGATGCGCATGATGAAAGTAGTGGGCCACCCCGACACCCGCCTCTACGAGATGGATGGCTACAACCACGGCATGACCGAACCGGCCTTCCCGCTGCTGGTGAAAGAAGTGCGGATGCGGAGTAAGGAGTAACCGTGATGGATATCACAAACGACCTGTGTCTGAACTGTCACGGCGAACCCGGACAAGACATTACCGCAGAGACGCTCCGGGCCATCAATACCCATTACCCCGAGGATAAAGCAATCGGATATCGAGCTAATCAGTTGCGGGGCATTTGGGTGGTGGAAATGCCGGTAATGGGTAATTACTGAGGAGGTCACTTAAGTGAGGAGCTCAGGAAGCGGCAGTAGAGCAGAAACACGTCAGCGCGTTGTTAAATCTCCTTTAAATTGGGATTTTCGGTAAATAATCTGCACCCAATCTGGTTGGAAAGGGTAGACCAAATTTTACCCGACATGCGTACACCTTTATTCCTTTTTTGCTTCCTTTTGTTGGCTTGCTGTGCCGGCCCCGGATCCTACCAAACGCCCTCCTCTCTGCAACCCGTCCGACCGATTGATCGGGCAAAATCAGGTTCCTACGAAATCGACATCGAAGCCCGGGGTCAGATCATGTCCAACTTTATTTTTGCGGTAACGCTGACCAATGATTCCAACCAACCGCTGCGGATCGATCCCGCAAAGTGGTACTACGAAGCCTATAACGTCAAGCGCGGACGAGCTAACAAGTACCAGGACGGCCCGAATTACGCCATTGATGCCCGGGAGCAATTGACCTACTGGGAAAACCGCCTGGACACCATTAAAAAAGCTCAAAATCCGTATTCCCTGGATGGAAAAAGTGCCGGAGATATTGCGGTCGAAGGGTTGGTGACCGGCTCCATTGCTCTGCTCTTCGGCCAGGATAACCAGGAAGTGGAACAGCGCCGTCGCTGGGAAGACGAAGAATGGGAAGATGATTTCACCGAACAAGTTGCCTTTACCGAGCAGTACATTGAATTTTGGCGTACCGAAGCCCTCAAAGACACTATCATTGGGCCAGGAGGTACCCTGAAAGGTAAAATACTCCTTCCCGTAAACCGGAATGCACAATTGATACGCGTACATACTCCACTGGCCGGAGAAAAGCCCGTTTTTCCATTTAAACAGCACTGATACCCGACATCCTGGTTTGTCGGCCGGCTTACCAAGCCGGACTTGCTATCCAGGACTATGTAATCTCATTCATGAAATACGATCCGCGTAGGGAGATTGCCCGGTTTTTGCGGACTGAAAAATTTGATTAATAAGGCTTACTGAGGAGGTCAGTACTGCCACGGATCTATGGCGGAGATGGGCGGTAGCACCCCGGCCTACGGTGTTTCCAAAGCGGCCCTGAATGTGCTGATCATTAAGTTATCCCACGAACTCAAAGGAACCGGGGTTCTGGTCAACTCCGTATGCCCCGGGTGGGTCCGCACCGATATGGGCGGGCAGGCCGCTCCCCGTAGTCCGGAAAAGGGCGCCGAAACCATTGTCTGGCTGGCTTTGCTCCCAGAAAACGGACCAAGCGGTAAATTCTGGCGGGATAAACGGGAGATTTCTTTTTAGCATTCTGCCTTACTTTTCCGTACCTTTTCATGGATCTAATATCTAATCCATGCAACGACGCCAAATTCTTCGGTACGCCGCCTACGTTACCGGTGCAGCCATTACCGCACCCTTCGCCGGAGCCTTCCTGACCGCCTGCGCACGGGACGAGGTGCAACAGGCAGCCAACGATCAACAACGATACTTCTTTGCGGAAAAGGATTTTTCCTTCCTGCAATCATTTCTCGACACTCTGCTACCAACCACCGACAGCCCCTCGGCCACCGAGGTAGGCGTAGCGGATATGATCGATGCAACCGTCGGACTGATATACTCCCCCAAGCAACAGTCCGAGTTTAAGAACCGGTTTTCGGCGCTGCGAACATGGATGAAGGAGCAATCGGATATGGCTGGTGCTTTCGCAAAACTGGAGAAAGAAAACACTGGTGCATCCACGGAGGTAACCGAGGCCTACCGTGACCTGAAACAACAGGCCATAACTTTTTACCTGGCTACCGAACCCGTAGCTACCGAATTCCTGAATTACCTGCCCGTCCCCGGTCCCTACCAGGGATGCATACCCGTTTCTGAAGTCGATCATAAAGCCTGGGCACTATGAACCTGAATCTGAAAGCACAAGACCAAATAACCTACGATGCCATCGTCATCGGTTCGGGCATCAGCGGTGGCTTTGCAGCCATGGAGCTATGCCGGAAAGGGCACCGTACCCTCATGCTGGAACGCGGACGCCTCGTCAAACACGGTGAATACCCCACAGCCGGCCTCGACCCCTGGGATCTGCCCCACCAAAATGCCGTACCCGATGCAGAACTGAAAGAACACTATTTCCAGCAAAACCGCCTCAACTGGTGGGTCAATCAGGACAATCTGCACTGGGTCAATAAGGATAGTGACTATTCCTACGACGAGATCGAGCGCTTCGACTGGATCCGCGGTCACCACGTGGGCGGGCGCTCCATCATGTGGGGGCGCCACTGCTACCGCTGGAGCGATATCGACTTCGAGGCCAACCTTAAGGAAGGCATTGCCGTTGACTGGCCCATTCGCTACGCCGACATAGCCCCCTGGTACGACTACGTGGAAACCTTCGTCGGGGTAAGCGGCCAAAAGGAGGGCCTCAAGCAAGTGCCCGACGGTGTTTTTCTGCCTCCCTTCGAGCTCAATTGCGCCGAGCAACACCTGCGCGAATCGGTCGACGGGATGTACCCCGGAAGGGTGGTCACCCCCGGCCGGGTAGCCAACCTCACCAAATACGACCCCAAGGTACACCTGGGTACCCGTGGTCAGTGCCAGTCACGCAATCGCTGTTGGCGGGGTTGCCCCTACGGTGCATACTTCAGCAGCCTGTCGGCCACCATTCCCGTAGCTCAGGAAACGGGGAACCTGACCATTCGCGAGCACAGCATTGTGCACGAGATCGTCTACGACGCTTCCACCGGAAAAGCAACCGGCATCCGCGTGAAAGACGGTCAGACGGGCGAGGATCTCGAATTCAAAGCCCGCATCATTTTCTGTAACGCCAGTACCGTAGGCACCACGGCCATCCTCCTCAACAGCCGCTCGGAAGCTTTCCCTGATGGTCTGGGCAACACGAGTGGCGAATTGGGACACAACCTGATGGATCATCACTACGGTATGGGTGCTTCGGGGGTCTTACCGGGCTTCGAAGACACCTACTATAAGGGTCGCAAACCCAACGGCTTCTACATTCCCCGCTTCCGCAACATTGATGACCAAACGCGTCGTACCGATTACGTGCGCGGTTTCGGCTATCAGGGTGGTGCCAACCGAACGGCGAATATCCCTCAGGGGCTTTTTGGCGAAAGCCTGAAAAAAGAAATATTCAAACCGGGGCCCTATCATGTGGGGATGACCTGCTTCGGAGAACTACTACCCTACCACGAAAACCGCATGTTCCTCAATTTCGAGAAACTCGACAAGAACGGTATGCCCACTATTACCTTCGACGCCAAACTTCGCGACAACGAAATGAACATGCGCGAAGACGGTGTTCAATGCGCCATCGAAATGCTGGAAGCCGCCGGATGCACCGATATTACCAGCTATAATGACACTACGGCCCCCGGTGCCTGCATCCACGAAATGGGTACAGCCCGGATGGGACGCGATCCGCAGACCAGTGTGCTCAACAAATGGAATCAGATGCACGAAGTGCCCAATGTCTTCGTCACCGATGGGGCCTGTATGACCAGTTCGGGCACCCAAAACCCAAGCATTACCTATATGGCGCTAACGGCCCGGGCCGTGGATTATGCACATCAACGGGTAGAACGAAAGGAGCTGTAACCCCTTACGAACCATGCGCATTTGTTCCTTCCTGCCGGCAGCTACGCATACCTTGTATCGCCTGGAATTCGCCGAGCACGTGGTGGGTGCCACCTTCGAATGTCCGGGAGGTAAGCCCAAAGTGGTCCGGTCCAGACTGGAAGAACGGGCCTTAGATGCGGGAGGTATCGATGCGGCGGTGGCTTCCGCCCAAAAAGAAGGACATTCCCCCTACTATATAGACGTTCAATCACGTACAGATGCATCATCGTCGCATCACCAACTGTATGTTTAATTAGGCACTAATGGTTGAATTAGCCACCTCTTTCTCCTCAAAGACACCGCTATCGATCAGTGCCTGAAAGGCATCTTCCATGGTCTCCCGTAAAGGCCGGTAGGTCATCCCCAAGGCCTCCTTGCTCTTGGAATTATCCGCCCGCCATCTACGATTGACGTTGTTCTTCAAAAAACGCCGGCTGATCGTTTTATCCATGATGGGGCCGAGGAGGGTGACCAGCCATTTGGGCAAAGCCCGCCTGGGAATAGGGTACTCTTTTCCAAATGCAGGTTGCAGGGCCAGGGCTAATTCCAGCAAGGAGGTATTGTGCCCGCAGGTAATGTGGCGCCCCTCCGCTTCGGGTGTAAACCCTGCGCGGTAGTGCGCAAGGGCTACGTCCCGCACATCTACCACCCCAAGTCCGATATCGGGCACCCCGCCTTTCATGCTGCCATCGCCCAATTGCTTCAGGATGGTAAAGCTTTCCGAAGTGGTTGCCCTTGGATTGAGGGGAGGTCCCATAACCAGACAAGGGTTAATGACTACCAGGTCCCATTGCTCCTGTTGCTCCTGCCGTTCCCAGGCTGTTTTTTCGGCCATGGTCTTGGAATATGAATAAGGCTGGTAGTCCAGTGAAGCCGTAGAGTTCCATATGCCCTCCGTGAAGATATTCCCCGGTGTAATATCCAGATCCGTACAATCGGTATAGATCGCCGCGCAACTACTGGTGAGCACCACCCGCTTTACGGTGGGTGTCCGGGTCGCCTGATCCAATACATTCTCAGTTCCCAGTACGGCCGGGTCGACCAAATCGCGCTGTGGGTCGGTATAGTCGCTGGTAAACGGAGAGGCCGTATGAAAAACCAGTTCACAACCCTGCATTGCCTCGGCGTAGGACCCCTCGTCTAAGAGGTCCGTCTTGAAAAAATGAATCGTTCCGGCATGCTCTTCAGCTAATTCATGCAGGTGGGAAACTTTTTCCTGGTTTTCAGGGTCGCGCACGGCCGCGTGCACCGTACATCCTTCTTCCAGTAGTTTTTTAACCAGCCACCCGGCGACGTATCCGTTGGCTCCGGTCACCAGTACGGGTTTGTTTTTGCTAATCCTTGTCATGATTGGTTCTTTGGTTTGTACCTATTAGAACTGATGAATCGGCGATATGATCTACGTCCTTTACTGAAAATTGCAAGTTTGCATGATGAATGATGAATTTTAGTGCATTAACATCATTCAAAATAGGGGATCGCTCAGTATTTCCCCATTGTATGATAGGTGAACTGACATTTGAAGAGGCCGTCCCCCTGGCTATGCGAGAACTGGTAAAACGGTCCAAATCACCCAACTGTAAAACCATGAAGAGCATTGTTCTTATTACCTCCTTGTTCTTATGCTGCGGGGCTTTCGCCCAAAAAATGGATCGAAAATTGGCAATGGTCGGGGAATAAAGTACTTTTTCGGGAACAAAAAATGCCCGATGAGATTCTTTGTCCTGTCCTGCTGTCTGATGTGTATCAACCTTGTTTCTGCCCAAACCTCCTCCCTGATTCCCGGTAACGACTTATCCGATTGGGAAAAACGCGGCGGTTCCGCCCGTTACCAGGTGCAGGATGGTGTCATCATCGGCACGTCCGTGCGCGATGCTCAGAACACCTTCCTGTGTACCAAAGCCGAATACGGGGATTTCATCCTGACCCTCGAAGTAAAGCAAGATCCGGGCATCAACTCGGGCATTCAGATCCGCAGTGAAAGCCGCTCCGGTTACCAGGATGGCCGGGTACACGGGTATCAGGTCGAACTGGATCAGTCACCTGATCGCCTCTGGACGGGCGGCATTTACGATGAGGGACGCCGCGGCTGGTTGTATCCGCTGACCCGTAATAAGAAGGGGCAGGATGCCTATGTGCTGGGGGCCTGGAACCAGATCCGCATCGAGGCCGTCGGACCGTATATCCGTACCTGGATTAATGGAATCCAGTGTGCCAATCTGGTGGATCGCCTTACGGCAAAAGGGTTTATTGCCCTGCAAGTCCACGGCATCGGTAGCAATGAAGCCCCCGGCAAGCAGATACGCTGGCGGAACCTCCAAATCAGGACAGACAACCTCAACCAACATCGCTGGCCGGTCCAGGCCTATGCTCCCGAAATAAGCCATTTGATCAATGAACTGACCGAGGCCGAAGACAGCCAGGAATGGCGCCTACTCTGGGATGGAAACTCCCTGGATGGATGGTCGGCTCAGCCCCGCAATTCCTGTTCAATGGAGGATAATTGCCTGTCACTCTCCGGAAAATCGAAATTATTGTACCAACAGGGACTACCCGACTTTGAACTGCGCTTCGATGTTCGATTTACCGAGGCCTCCCGTTCGGCCAGTTTCCACTACGGAAACCGGCAGGGTGCTGATCTGGCCATGATCTTACTGGACCGGATGAAAGAACAACCGCCTGGCAGTCTGGCCGGACTGATCCCTTCCAAAAACCTATCCGAACCCGAAAATGCTAATCTGCGTTTTTCCGCTCAAAAGGGCTGGAACCGCGTCCGCATCGTAGTCCGTGACGGCCAGGTCGAGCACTGGCTTAATCAGATCAAAGTAGTCACCTACGACCTGGAGGGCCAGACGTTCCGGGCCCTGTTGGAACAGGCCGGTTTCCCGAGTGATCGTGCGATTGACGACACGGCTGCCAATAGATTTTACCTGTCTTATGACGCTGTCGGCCCGGTGGAGATACGGTCAGTTGCCGTACGAGAGATCAGGTGATCGATCTTCTAGTTTCTACCCATATTTAGCCCCTAAAGGGGCTTCTGCAAGGGTCCCGTTAGGGACCAAATATGGGTAGAAATAATAATCGGACAAAAAAAAACCGTGCCGTTAGGTACGGAATATAAGATTGCGTTTTCTTCGAAGATTAAATAATCTTGCCCCGCGTCACTACCGGATCGATCCAGGCTTCCACAAATAAAAACAGCAACATGCGCATCTTACTAATACCAATTATCCTGCTCACTCTCTTCGCCTGCGAGCGAAGCGAGTTGTACGACGACATCACCCTCGACGAGTTCATCCTCGAAGAGGGCTTCCGGATCGAATTAGTCGCTGCCGAGCCCCTACTGGATTCCCCCATGGACATGGCCTGGGACGATCAGGGGCGGATCTGGGTAGCCGAAATGCCGGGGTATATGCGCGACCTGGAAGGCAGCGACGAATACCTGCCCGATGGTCGCATTGTCATTTTGGAGGACACCGACGGGAACGGGCAAATGGACCAACGAACCGTTTTTCTGGATAGCCTGGTGTTGCCGCGGAGTCTGGCGCTGGTCTACGGTGGCCTGCTCTACGTCGAAACGCCCAGCTTGTACTGGATATCCATCGAAGGCGACAAACCCGGCCGGAGGGAACTGGTGGACTCCAACTATGTCCGCGGCGGCAATATCGAACACCAACCCAATGGCCTGTTGTACAACATCGATCACTGGATCTACAGCGCCAAATCCCAGCACCGTTACCAACGCCGGAACGGGGAATGGATCAAAGAAGCCACCGCTTTCCGCGGCCAATGGGGCATCACCAACGACGATCAGGGCAGGCTTTTTTATAACGATAACAGCAATACGCTATTTGGCGATCACGTACCGCCCAATGTACTGCACCGCAACCCTTACCAGAAAGTCCGAAATGCCTATCAGCAAAACATCTGTCCCGATCGCCGGGTGTATCCGGTGCAGGCCACGGCCGTGAACCGTGGATACCAGGACGGCGTACTGGACCCCGAAACTCAAAAGCTGCAACATTTCACTTCGGCCTGTGGCCCCTTGATCTACCGCGGCAGCCAGTTCCCCGGGGAGTACTACGGAAACGC
>JASBTH010000081.1 GCA_030148525.1 Saprospiraceae bacterium
TAAGTCTGTGCCCAACCTCACATTAAATTACTTGATCCATACCTGAATATTGCTTTTTTTACGGATCATACTTGAACGATTAGCGGATGCACGATATAGAACCACACTGGCGCTGGAAAGCGGAATACGACGCTGCGACAGACGAGCGATCGCCCTTCTACGGACGGGTGTACGATGAATTTCGTTTCCACAATAAAGTCTACAATTACTTCATTCACCCCCAATGGGATTCCTTTGGGTCCAGTACGCTGTATGCCAAGATCCTCTTCGTGGAATACGATGCCGGATACGCCATTCTGGAGTTGATCGGCGAATGGAATGATTGCGTATACAACGACATCATGTACCTGAAACGGGAGATCATCGACGACCTTTCCCACTACGGCATCGACAAATACATTGCCATTTGTGAGAATGTGTTGAATTTCCACGGAGACGATGATTCCTACTACGAGGAGTGGTATGAAGATGTACGGGACAGTGACGGCTGGATCTGCTTCGTCAACACCCTGGAACACGTCGAACGGGAGATGTCGGAAACGCATTTGTACAACTATGCCCATTTTGGGGAAGCCTACAACGGCATTAACTGGCGCCCACACAAACCCAAGCAATTCTTCCAGGCGGTAAATGCGCTGGTCGAAGGTCGTATCCATTCGTTACCCGCCGGGTTTTAATAAAGCCAGAGCCCCCAATTTTCGTATCTTTGCCCCATGCATAAATCAGGATTTGTCAATATCGTGGGGAGACCCAATGTGGGTAAGTCGACTCTTATGAATGCCCTGGTCGGCGAGCGGATGTCAATAATAACCAACAAACCGCAAACCACCCGTCATCGAATAATCGGGATAGTCAACGATGATGATTTCCAGATCGTTTTCAGCGACACCCCCGGTGTGATCAACGATCCGGCCTATAAAATGCACGAGGCGATGAATCACTTTGTGCAGGGGAGTTTTGAGGATGCTGACCTGGTCTTGTTCGTGACCGAGCCCGGTGAAACCTACGCTGATGATGATCCCATCATCGAAAAGCTACAGCGGTTGCGGGTGCCTTTATTTTTGCTGATCAATAAAATTGACACCTCCGACGAGTCCACCCTGCTGCATATGATCAAAACCTGGAATGACCGGGTCCCTTTCACGGAAACCATTCCCATTTCTGCCCTGAATAAAACGAATACGGAGACCGTCCTCAAGCTCATTTTGGAGCGTTTGCCGGAAGGCCCTGCCTACTACCCCAAAGATCAGCTTACCGACCGGCCGGAGCGCTTTTTTGTCAGTGAAATTATTCGGGAGAAGATACTGTTGCTCTATCAGCAAGAAGTCCCTTATTTCACCGAGGTGGTAGTAACGTCCTTTAAAGAGGATGTCACGGGCAAGGGCGATCCCATCATCCGGATCGGAGCAGATATTTACGTGGGTCGTAAAACACAAAAAGCCATCCTTATTGGAAAGGGAGGACAGGCTATTAAGAAGCTGGGAATGGAGGCACGCAAGGACATCGAAACCTGGCTCGATAGTAAGATTTATCTGGAATTACACGTTAAGGTCAAAGACAATTGGCGCGATAACGATTATTTACTGAAGCAATTTGGCTATCGGTAAGGTCCGGGGGTAACAGGGCCGTCAGGTATTTTGTACTTTTGCTTTTTCGAAGCTGTCTGAGACGCGAAAATTAATACCAATGAGTAATATTGTGGCTATTGTCGGACGACCCAACGTGGGTAAATCCACGCTCTACAACCGCCTGATCGGGGAACGGCAAGCCATTATTGACGACACCAGTGGTGTCACCCGGGACCGCCAATACGGAACTACCTTCTGGAATGGAAAAACCTTTACCGTCATTGATACCGGTGGGTTTATCCGCAATTCCGAGGACGTATTCGAATCCGCTATCCGCGAACAAGTGCTTATTGCCATCGAAGAAGCCCAGGTGATGATCTTCATGGTCGACGTCACCACCGGACTTACCGACCTGGACGAAGAGGTCGCCGATATGCTGCGCCGAACGGAAAAACCCGTGCTGCTGGCAGTCAACAAAGTCGATAACAGCCAGCGAATGTACGAAGCCAATGAATTTTGGAGTCTTGGCTTCGAGGAGACCTACTTCCTCTCTTCCCTTACCGGCAGCGGTACCGGCGAAATACTCGACTCCGTAACGGAAAAATTACCCGAAGAACCCGAGGCCGAGGACAACGGCTTGCCAAAATTCGCCATCGTCGGCCAACCCAACGTAGGTAAATCGAGCCTGACCAACGCCCTGCTGGGTCAAGAGCGGAATATTGTGACCGAAGTGGCGGGAACGACCCGTGACTCTATTCACAGCACCTATACAAAGTTCGGCAAAGAATTTACGCTGGTCGACACCGCCGGTATTCGCAAAAAAGCCAAAGTTCACGAAAACCTGGAGTTTTACTCAGTGATGCGTGCCATCCGTGCCATTGAGGATGCCGATGTGTGCCTGTTAATGGTCGATGCTACCCTGGGTATCGAAGCCCAGGATATGAGTATTTTTCGATTGGCTCAACGCCGGAATAAAGGTATCGTCATTTTGGTCAATAAATGGGATTTGGTTGACAAGGAAACGAATACGGCCCGCGACCTGGAAAAAGAGATCCGTGCCAAATTTTCCCCCTTTGATGATCTCCCGGTATTGTTTATCTCGGTTTACGAAAAACAACGCATTTTCAAATCCATTGAGGTAGCCCTGGAAGTCTACGAGAACCGAACACGCCGCATCAAAACCTCTGACCTCAATGAAGTCATGCAGGAAGCCATGGAGCGCTACCCGCCTCCGGCATACCGAGGCCGGCACATTAAGATCAAATACGTCACCCAGCTGCCGACCTACTATCCGGCTTTTGCCTTTTTTTGCAATCACCCAAAGCACGTTAAAGAGGCCTACCGGAATTACCTGGAAAACCAATTGCGGAAACATTTCAACTTCACGGGTGTACCCATCGGTGTGTTTTTCCGTAAGAAGTAAGAACAAAACTATCCTTACATGCCATTCATCGAAACCGGTATTCCCGGATTGTTGGTCTTCGAACCCAAAGTATGGGAAGATGAACGCGGTTACTTTTTCGAAGCTTTTAACGAACGCATCTTCAAGGAAGCAGGTATTGAGCGCCCCTTTGTACAGGACAACCAGGCCCGGTCAGTCCGCGGAGTTTTGCGGGGATTACACTACCAGGTAGCTCCCTACTCCCAGGCCAAACTGGTACGGGTGTTGGAAGGGGAAGTGCTGGATGTCGCCGTTGACCTGCGCGACGACTCTCCTACCTATGGCGAATCCTTCAACCTTATTTTAAGTGCGGAGAATAAAAAACAGTTATACGTTCCCAGGGGGTTTGCGCACGGTTACGTAGTACTCAGCAAAACGGCTGAATTCTTTTACAAGTGCGACAACTTCTACGCCAGGCAAGAAGAAGGTGGCATCCTATTCAACGATCCCACTCTGAAAATCGACTGGCAAATCCCCGAATCGGACCTGATCATCTCGGATAAGGATCGTCAATTGCCTACCTTCGGAAAACATCGAACGCTGGAAATAGCTTATGGCTAATCTACTCATTACCGGAGCGGGCGGGCAACTTGGCCGCGAACTGAAATACCTGTCACAGTACCACGGCGGGCATACCTACCACTTTCTGCCCCGTGACAGCCTGGATATCACCGACGAACAAGCCATCGACACGCAAATCAGAGAACACGATATCGATGTAGTGATTAACTGTGCCGCCTACACGGCCGTGGACAAGGCGGAGGAAGAGGTTGCGCTTGCGCAAAAAATCAATGCCACGGCACCCGGTTTTTTGGCGAAAGCCTGCGCCAACCACCAGGCCTTCTTAATACACATCAGTACCGATTACGTATACCACAATGGTATGGACCGCCCTTTGGTCGAATCGGATCCCTGCCACCCCCAATCGGTTTACGCACGCACCAAACTGGAAGGAGAAATTGCCACCCGTACTTACGCAGCACACAGTTTGATCCTGCGCACGAGTTGGGTGTATTCGACCTATGGGAAAAACTTTGTAAAGACGATGGCCCGTTTGGGTGCCGAACGCGATCAATTGCGGATTGTGTACGATCAGGTTGGAGCCCCCACCTATGCTAGGGATCTGGCCCGGGCCATTCTGCAGATGGTAAAGGACGATCAATACCGGAAAAACCCGGGCATCTACAATTTCAGCAACGAAGGGGTCACCAGCTGGTACGATTTTGCCCTGTCCATTTTTACCTGGCTGGATCTTGATTGCCAGGTAACCCCCATCCGTAGCGAAGCGTATCCGACACCGGCAAAAAGACCTGCCTATAGTGTACTGGACAAACAGCTTTTCAAGGATACTTTTGGGCAATCCATACCCCACTGGCAGGAGAGCCTTTGGGCGTGCCTGGATGAAGGCCTTACCGCCGAATGAATCACCGGAAATGCCAACAACCGACGCTAGTTGCCTTTTGACAGGCCCCCAGCACAACCTTTCACCGTCCTAATAGGTTGAATTTGCGGATATTGTTGGTCAGCTTACAATCCGTTTACCGGCTATTTAGTAATTTGATCGTATTGCTTCCGGCTTGTTAATAACAGCTCCCTATGCCACGTCTTTCGCCTATTATCATTTTAGCGGTCACTTGTTTGATCTTTTTTCTGCCCGATCAGCTTCACGCTACCCACAACCGGGCGGGTGAGATCACCATCGAACAGGTCGGGGATTGTGTAAATAGCCTCACCGTAATGGCCACCATTATCACCTATTCCAAAGCGAGTAGTGTATCAGCCGACCGGGACTCACTGGAGATCTGTTGGGGCGACGGACGCTGTGAATATGTGTACCGTACGAATGGTCCTATCGTTGGAGGATTCCGGAAAGGGGAACGCCTCGAGAACGATGTAAAAAAGAACATCTACATTGCTTTTCACACCTTTCCGGCGCGGGGTACCTTCTCCATAACCATGACCGACCCCAACCGTAACGGGGGTATCCTGAATGTCAATTTCCCCAACTCGGAAATGATCCGCTTTCACCTGAAAACGACCTATACCTTCCCGAACCCGCAATTTCAGGGTTGCAATAATACACCGGTACTGCTGCAACCGCCTATCGATATTGGCTGCGTAGGTCAGCCGTTTATTCACAATCCGAACGCCTTCGACTCCGAAGGCGATAGCCTGTCGTATGAATTCATCGTGCCCCTGCAGGATGTAGGATTAGAAGTACCCAACTACCAATTCCCCAACAACATCAATCCGGGCCCTGACAACCAACTGACCATCGACGAGGTAACCGGGGATATCGTCTGGGATTCCCCCCAACGCAGGGGAGAATACAACCTCGCCATGATCATTATCGAATGGCGGGACGGCGTTGTATTGGACACCATGGTGCGGGACATTCAGATCCTTATTGAAGAATGCGAAAACCTGCCTCCGGAAATTGAGACCCCGGCCGACGAGTTTTGTGTGATTGCCGGAGATACGCTCTCTTTCGATGTTATTGCCACTGCCCCGTTGGAAGAAACCGACCAGCTGGTCGAATTGACCGCCCTGGGCGGGCCCTTCGAGGTAGAACGAAGTCCGGCTATGTTAACCCCGATCGATCAGGATACCTTTGGTCCCGACCCAAATATCCGGCGATTTACCTGGATACCCGATTGTGATCAGATATCCGATCAATACTATTCGGTGGTTTTTAAAGCCGTCGATAATTACCTGGGCGATACAACCGGCCTTGCTACCTTGAAAACCGTTCGGATCAAAGTCATGGGACCACCGCCCGAAAATGTGATAGCTGCCGCCGGAGAAGACGAAATAAAAGTACGCTGGGATAAACCCTATTTTTGCGAAAGCGCCGAATCAGATTATTTCCAATACTTTACCGTCTGGAGACGAGAAGGCAGTAATAACTTCCCACTGGACACTTGTGAGTCGGGCCTGGCCGGCAGAGGGTACGAGAATATGACACCTTTCGGTACGCTGGAAATGGAGGATGGCAGCTATGTGTACAACGACTTGGATGTCGATAAGGGGAAAACCTATTGCTACCGGATTGTGGCCGTATTTGCGCTTACTACGCCCGGTGGACAGTATACCTATAATCCGGTGGAAGGGCTCCCATCTATGGAAGCCTGTGTGCAGCTCAATCAAGATCTGCCCATCATTTTACGAGCGAGTGTGGCAAATACCGATACGGAAAACGGAGCCATCGATGTGTGTTGGGCTCGTCCCGACCCCGACAACCTGGATACCATTAGCAATCCCGGCCCCTACCGCTACGAAATACTCAGAGCCGAAGGCATTACCATTGACCCGGCTGACTTCGAACCGATCGGTGTGGATTTCACCACTGAGAATTTTTACGATCCCCTGGATACGTGCTACACCGATACTGGGCTAAATACTACCGACCAGCCCTACTCGTATTTGGTAAACTTTTACACGGGCTTTTCCCAAACGGAACCCATTGGAGCCACCAATCCGGCTTCCAGCGTTTACCTTAATACCTCCGGTACCGACCAGGCGATCCGCTTGGTTTGGGATGAGGAGGTCCCGTG
>JASBTH010000104.1 GCA_030148525.1 Saprospiraceae bacterium
TTTCAGTCAGGTGCAGACCAACGATACGGCCCTGGATTACCAGTACATTATTATCGCACGCAAATAGTGGGTTAATTACTTGCCACTGTTGTTCGTTGAATCAGCTTTTCCCGCTCTGGTCCGGTGGAGACCATGGTGATCGGTACGCCCAGGTAGCTTTCCAGATCAGCCAGGTACGTTCGCGCCCGCTCGGGTAGGTCGTCGAACAACGCAATGCCATCCAGCGACGTTTCCCAACCAGCATAAGACTTCCATTCCGGATCGACCTCCATGCTACAAAGGTCGTAGGGTAGGTCTTGGGTCTTCACGCCGTCGAGATTATAGTGCGTGGCGGCCTTAATGGTCTCGAAGATATTCAGTACATCGAGCTTGGTAACTGCCAACTGTGTTACTCCGTTGAGCATGATGGTGTACTTCAACTGGGGCAGGTCGATCCAGCCGCAACGACGCGGCCGGCCGGTGGTGGCACCGAATTCGTTTCCTTCCTTCGCCAGTCTTTTGCCGTCGTCATCGTGCAGCTCTGTTGGGAAGGGGCCCGAGCCCACGCGGGTGCAATAGGCTTTGGTAATGCCGATCACTTCACCGATTTTGCCGGGAGCAATGCCCAGCCCGGTACACACGCCGGCGGTAATGGTATTGGAGGAGGTCACATAGGGATAGGTACCGTAGTCGATATCCAGCATGGAACCCTGAGCTCCTTCGGCCAGAATGCGCTGGCCGTTCTCCAGGGCCTGGTTGATCATGTATTCGCCATCCACCAGCTGAAGACTGCGCAGTTCATCCAGACTGTTTAACCAGTTTTCTTCTTCTGCTTCCAGCTCAAAATCAATGGCCGGGTAAATATCTAACAAGCTGAGGTGCTTTTGGCGTAAGCTATTGTAGCGGTCCATAAAATCGGGCTGCAGTATATCTCCAACCCGCATGCCGTTACGGCCGGTCTTGTCCATATAAGTGGGACCAATCCCGCGGAGGGTTGAGCCGATCTTTAATTGGCCTTTGGCCGCTTCTGAGGCTGCGTCCAGGTAGCGGTGAGTGGGCAGGATGAGATGTGCCTTACGGGCTACGAACAAGCGTTCCTGATAGGAAACGCCGGCATCCCGAAGTTTTTTTAATTCAGCTGACAGGGTGATGGGATCGATAACCACCCCATTGCCAATCAGGTTTTTTTGTTCCGTACGGAAGATGCCGGAAGGAATGGTGTGTAAGACAAATTTCTGGCCATCGAAGATCAAGGTATGGCCGGCGTTGGGTCCCCCCTGGAAACGCGCAATTATATCGTAGTCTGGCGCCAGAAAGTCAACGACTTTTCCTTTGCCTTCATCCCCCCATTGCAGACCTAGGAGTACATCTACTGCCATGTGCTTATTGGTTTTATCTAGTTTTCGGACACTCAAATGAACGGCTGAAAGCAGTGGCAACAGCGGGTGTCCAAAAAGGCGCAAGTTAGCAATAAGCAAGCACAAATGTGGGTCCAGGCTTAGGAATCTTCGGACTGATCAGGAGTTTTGTTCAGCACCTTCTTTTGGGGCGGTGCGTTCGCAAGCACCGGCGCATTGACCGTACAGATTGAGGGTGTGGTGGGTAATGCGGAATTTTAGAAACTCGCCGATCATATCTTTGATGGGCTGCACGCGCGGGTCACAGAATTCCAGGACCTTGCCGCAATCGACGCAGATCAAATGATCGTGCTGTTTATACCCGTACGATTTTTCGTACTGGGCCAGATTTTTACCGAATTGGTGCTTTTTCACCAGGTCACAGGTCACCAGCAACTCCAGGGTATTGTAAACGGTTGCCCGGCTGACCCGGTAATTCTGGTTTTTCATGTGAATGTATAAGGCCTCCGCATCGAAGTGGTCGGTGCGCTTGTATATTTCTTCGAGGATCGCATAACGTTCGGGCGTTTTGCGCAGGCCATTTTTCTCCAGGTGAGAAGAAAAGATATTCTTTACTTCCTGGATGATTTCCTCCTGATTCCTTCCTGCAGCTTTCATATCTGATTGGTGCATATTCGAGCGTGTACTTATTTTAACGCGAGGTTGGGCATCGATCAATTCGTAAAGTGGTGATTGCCAAAGCCCAACCTCCCGGTACCAGGTAGTAGGTAAAGGGTATAATGATTAAAGCAAGTCCTACTACCTTGTACCCTATACTTAATACAACGTGACATTCAGTTGCTTAGCCTGTCAACCTCACGTTATTTCACCCTGGTAACAGTTGAGATGTTTTCCAGGTTTTGCAGAGAACGTATGGCCATGTTCAATTGATCGGTATTGCGGACCATCAATTTGACTTTACCTTCAAAATAGCCCTCGTCCCCTTCGATCGACAAAGAACGGATGTTCAGTCCCATCATGGTGGAAATTCGGTGGGTTAGCTGTTCGATAACCCCCGGACCACTGTCGATCCCTGTGATTTTCACTTCTGCAACAAAGGTCGCATCGGTGCTGACAATCCACTCGGCCTTCATGATCCGGTAGCCATAATTTACCATAAGATTAGTGGCATTCGGGCAATTAGAGCGGTGAATTTTTAATCCGGCATTAGCGGTAAGGTACGCAAAAATATCGTCGCCTTGTACCGGATTGCAGCAGCTGGCGAAGGTGTAGTCAAAGCGTTCGGCCGGCTCTCCGTTGATCAGCAGGCGCTGGGTGCCGGTGAGCTTTTGCTTCTTATTGCTACTTGCCGGTGCCGGGGCCTGCTCTGCTACCTGTTGCAGCTCTTCTTCCAGTTCAGCCCTGTCGACCAGTTTTCCCTGGTGGGTGGTGAAACGCTTGAATATCTCGGGTATGGTGGTCTCTTCCGTAGCGAGGGCGAAATAGAGGTCAACGTGTGATTTATAGCCAAAGGCTTTCACCAGCGTTTCGACACTTTCCTCAAAATCGACCTTCAGGTGTTTCAACTTTCGTTCCAGTGCCTCCCGACCCAATTCCCCCCGGCGGCGGCGCTCTTCCTTCATGGCGGAGCGTATCTTAGCCCGGGCTTTACCAGTGACCACCAGCTTCAGCCAGTCTTCGCTGGGCTTCTGGTTTTTATTGGTCATTATCTGGACCTGGTCGCCGTTGCGAAGCTTATAGCCCATAGGAACCAGCTTATTATTGACCTTGATGGCCGTACAGTGGTACCCCAAATCCGTGTGGATGCTAAAGGCGAAGTCCAGGGCGGTCGAGCCTTTCGGCAAAATTTTCATGTCCCCGTTTGGTGTATACACGTAGACTTCCTCACTGAAGAGGTTGTTTGATTTAAAATCTCCTAAGAATTCAACGGCATCGCTATTGGGGTCTTCCAGTATTTCCCGTACTGAATCAAGCCAGCGTTCATAGACATTGGGCTGAGAATTGACTCCTTTGTATTTCCAGTGGGCGGCGTATCCACGCTCGGCAATTTCATCCATGCGAATCGACCGTATTTGTACCTCTACAAAGCGGCCTTCGGGACCGACCACCGTGGTATGGAGCGATTCGTACCCGTTGGATTTCGGGGTCGTTATCCAGTCCTTTAATCGTTCGGGG
>JASBTH010000114.1 GCA_030148525.1 Saprospiraceae bacterium
GACGGCTGACGGCTGACGGCTGACGGCTGACGGCTGACGGCTGACGGCTGACGGCTGACGGCTGACGGCTGACGGCTGACGGCTGACGGCTGACGGCTGACGGCTGACGGCTGACGGCTGACGGCTAAGTTGTTCTTTCAGTTGGGATGTGGCAAATGGAAGAACTAGAAACTTGTCTGCTTTCTTGAGCAAATAAAGCGCAATTACGCACCGCAAGATGAAAACCGTGGGCCGTGAGCCGTCTACCGTGAACCGTGAACCGTGAGCCGTGGGCCGTCTACCGTGGGCCGTGTTTCGTGGGCCGTGTTTCGTTCATCTCCCGTTCCGCCTTACCCAACAGAAAGGACAGTCCGAATAACACTACAAAGAGGCAACCAGAGATCACGAATACGATCGGCCCGAACTGCCCCATGAGGATGCCCCCGAAGATAAGGCCCAGGATACTGGCTGAAGAGCCCACGCTATTGGCGTATCCCTGAATGGTGCCCTGAATGCCCGGCGTACCACTGTTGCTGAGGATGGATAAGAACGAGGGCCACATCAGGCCGTTGCCCATGGCCATTAGTACCACCGCGGTGAACATCCAGAAAACGGTACCCAGCGTGATCAAAAATAAATTAGCACAGATCAAGACGCTGCCAATCGACACTAAAAAAGAGTCCGATACCCGATCGCTCAGGTAGGTCAGTACCGGGCCCTGAAAGACCACCATCACCAAACTACTGACCGTAAAGAAGGTACCCAACTGCCCAGGTGTCCAGTTCAGTGTACCCGAAGCGTACAGGGGAAAACCTGCGTAAAAAAAGCTGAATCCCAGAAAGGTCATAAAATACACCAGGTACAGCAAACTTACGTGCGGCAATTGCACGATACCCCGGAAACTAAGATCGGGGCATGACTCCTTTTCGTAACACTCTTTAATCTCCACCGAGAAGAGCTTGCGAACATTCAAATCGGGCAAATTATTGGCTACCAGGTTTGATTTGGATTCGGGCAGGAAGCGATAGATCACCGCAATGGCCGTCAGGGAGATCAGGGCCGCTGCCATCACCGGCAACAACACGCCTAATTCCGTACCCGACAATAAGGAAGCAATGGCCGGTCCCAGGATAAAACCCAAACTAGTACTGCTGGCCATCTTACCGAAGTTGGCTTTGCGGTTGGCTTTGGTGGAAATATCCGAGAGGTAGGCATTCGCTACCGACACGTTACCGCCCGTCAAACCATCCAACGCCCGCGCCAGGAAGAGCAGCAAAAGTGGCAAGGTCATCAGGAAAGCCCGCTCTCCCGTGCCCATCTCAAAGAAGGTCACGGTAGGACTCGTCAACGCAACGATAAACAGAATCCAGGCCAGAAACGTCCCTGCCTGACTGACGAGCAGTACCTGCCGCCGACCGATCTGATCGGACCAACGACCGAGTATGGGCGCTCCGATCAATTGAAAAGCCGGATAAGTCGACCCCAGGATACCGTAGACAAAAGCATTCCCACCAAAGTCCCGGACCAAAAACACCAGCAGGGGCATGATAATACTGTAGCCCAGCATGCCGATGAAATTGACCAGCAAAACCGGGAAAATACGGACCGTCGGGCTTGGGGCGGTGATATCCATTAGGCTACAATTTCCTTCATATGAAGTATTGACAATCCGTTCTCACAAGCATAAGGTTGAGGTATAGGTTTAGGTTTAGGTTAAGGTTAAGGTTAAGGTTAAGGCCCTTGCATGCCTGCCGCAGTTCTGCGCAGGCAGGGACCTTGAACCTTGAATCGTAGCCCCCTGCCCTTACCTGATTGCCCGTTTGGTTTTACAGCAGGCTTATACCCGCCTTATCAATTTGCTCTTTCAAAGTCTGCCAAGAGCCCGTTTCAATAGCTTTGAGTTTGGCTTCTGCCTCACTAACGGCGTCGCGGGCCTGTTTCACCAGCATGGCTTTGTTTTCTCCGGCCGCGATCTGTGGGGAGCGTAACTGGTAAGCCGCCTGCCCCAACTTAGCGGTCACCGTAGTTGGATCCCGGTATATACCCTGCTTGCGTTCGCCGAGCATGGAGTGCTGTAAATCCGTCAACTCCTTCGATACTTTTTTGACCTGTTCGTGTACTTCCTTGTGCTTCTCAGCATCCGCTTGTTTTTTGAGGATGCCCAGTACCTCCTGGTGTTCCCGCACAGCGTCCATCACGGCGGTGGCACGAGTAGTAACCTCGCTCATCTCCGCAATCAATTGATCCGTTTTTTTGGCGGAAGCCATATCAAAAGGCATGTATGGATCGGCAATGACCTCAAAAGATTGCTCCATCGTCTGCCCCTGGTAGCTGACGCGGGCGGTGTAGGTGCCCGGCAGTACGGGTGATCCTCCGCGGGGAGGCCGCTCGGTTGCGGGCTTAGGCTGTTGGGGACTGCGCACCCCGTTGCGTTCCAGGTCCCAGGCGATGCGATGCAGGCCCGGAGCGGGCGTCTGGTACAGGTGGCGTACCACCTCGCCCCGTTCATCCAGGATTTCTATCAGCACCTGTTCATCGAGTGACACCCGTCCTTCCGGTTCGGGAGTATCCTCGCCCAGGTATACATTGATGAAAGCTCCGTACTCCCGGTTTTCTCCGTTATATAAAGCATCACCGATCTTACCGGCCCGGTAGCCGATGCTTTCGCCCATATTCCACATGTAGGCGTCACCTACGGGGAATACGTGCATGGCTTTCGCCAAAAGGTCATCGGCGCCCATCTCGGCCATTTCCTCCAGCGGACGAATATCGTCCAGAATCCAAAAGGAACGGCCAAAGGTGGCGATCACCAGATCGTGCTCGCGGGGGTGCACCGTCAGGTCGGAGGTGGGCGTGGCTTCGGGATAGCCTTCGGTCCATTTGTTCCAGGTCACACCGGCATCAAAGCTCACGTACAGTCCGAACTCAGCCCCAACGAAGTAGAGGTCTTCGGCAGCGGGACTCTGGGCAAATGTCCAGGTGTACCCGTCGACATCGCCAGGCCCCACAATGCGATCCCAGCTACGTCCGTAGTCGCGGGTGCGGTATACGTAGGGCTCCCAATTATTACGGCGATGGTCGTCGAACACCACGAAAGCCTCGCCGTCGCGGTGCAGGGACGGAGAAATATGCGTGACCCAGGTATTGGCCGGTATACCCTTGATATTTTCGATCAGGTTGGTCCAGGATTCCCCGCCATCACGGGTGAGTTGTACGTTGCCGTCGTCGGTACCGACCCAGATCACTCCTTCCTCTGTCGATGAGGGTGCGATGGAGATGATGGTCGTATGGTTTTCGGCCCCCGTCACATCGTAGGTCAGACCGCCCGATTCCAGGAATTCTTGTTTATCGGGATCATCGGTGGTAAGGTCGGGAGAGATGATTTCCCAGCTTTCGCCAAAATCGGATGTCCTGTGTACATACTGCGATCCGTAGTAGATGGTTTGCTCATCAAAGGGATCAATAGCAATCCCTGCATTCCAGTTAAAGCGCAGGTATTCTCCATCCGGATGGGTAGGTTTTATCAGATTGAGCTGCCCGCTGGGACGGTGGTAGCGGTAGAGACTTCCTGCCTGGCCCATACTATAACCGTAGTCCATATTCTTGGGGTCGGGCACGACGTCGAAACCATCGCCCACACTAACGCGCTGCCAGTACAGGTTGCGGATGCCGCCCGAAAAGCGCGCCACGCTGGGTCCAATCCAGGAGCCGTTGTCTTGCAAACCACCGTATACATTATAGGGCACATCCATATCGACGCGCATATGGTAAAACTGACCCAGCGGCAGGTTGTCGGCAAACCACCATTTTTTACCGCGGTCGTGGGTTATGTTTAGCCCACCGTCGTGTCCTACCATAATGTGCTCCGAATCTTTCGGATTAATCCAGTAGGCGTGGTGGTCGGTATGAATCTTATTACCCGGCGCAAAACTCGACCAGTTGCGGCCGCCGTCTTCGGAAACTGTCACGGTCGAGGCAATGCTGTAAATGCGGTTTTCGTTATTGGGATCGACGTAGATATCGGCGTAGTAAAAGGGGCGTCCGCCGATGCCGCTGTCGCCGGGGCGAGAGCGACGCTCCCAGGTATAACCGCCATCCGTCGAGGCGTACACCGCATTGCTCTTACTCTCCACGTAGGCGTATAGCAGGTCCGACACGTTAGTCGCAAAAGCCAGGCCGATGCGTCCCTGATTGCCTTCCGGCAAACCTTCGGTGGTTTCGGTCCAGGTGGCGCCACCGTCGTGGCTGAGGTAGATCCCCGATCCGGGGCCACCCGATTCGTAAAACCAGGGAAAGCGGCGGTGTTCGTACATAGCGGCCACTAATTTATTTGGATTATTCGGGTCGGCGACCAAATCGGCAATGCCCGTACGCTCATCTATGTAGAGGGTTTTGTTCCAGGTCGTGCCTCCATCAGTGGTGCGGTATACACCGCGCGCGGCACTATCGCCCCAAGTGGCACCGCTTACTCCGATCACGACGTGGTCGGGATCGTCGGGATGCACGATCACCCGGTGGATCTGGCGGGTATCGTCCAGGCCGAGGTGCATCCAGGTTTTACCTCCGTCGATGGATTTGAACATTCCACGGCCGGAATTCTGGCTATTGCGGGGGTTACCCTCGCCGGTACCCACGTATATAATGTTGGGATTGCGCTGGTAAATGGCGATATCGCCAACGCTGGCAGCCTTCGCATCATCGAAGATGGGAGTCCAGGTATGGCCGGCATTATCACTCATCCAGACGCCACCGGCAGCCGTGCCGATATATATCTTATCCATATCGCGTTCCACCACCGCAATACTCGTCACCCGGCCCGACATACCGGCCGGTCCGATGTTGCGGGGTGTCATATCTTTGAAGAGGGACATATCAATTTCCTGAGCCGGTAAGGACCAGGTCATCAGGCCAGCCAGGAGAAGGAGGAAAAGTCGTTGTGTCATAGTTGATGTGGTGTGTTTTTGGGAAAATACCAATTTTATGGAAAACCCTCGTTCAACTGGAATGCTAAATGATGAATGATGAATTAATGTGCTCGTTTTTGTGCATTTTGTAACACCCTTCATTAAACGTGCCAGTTAATGTCCATTCTGGCGTAGAGCGTAGAGCGTTGGGCATTCATGCCCGCCGAAGCCCGTACGGGCGAAAGCGGGGAGCATTCATCATTGAGCATTCAACATTCCGGAATATGAAGCCACTCCTTTACCTCTTTACCCTTTTGTTAGCCGGTTGCGCTACGCAGGAACAACACCCACCCTTAACCGACCTTCCCCCCACCATCCTCGAACGCGACGGTACCGAGTGGTTCCAGTACTGGGAAATCCCCGAGGGCGATTATTTGTGGCAAACAGAAGATCTGGGGCAGGTCGACGCCCTGCAGGCCTACCGGGATTCGGTGAAGGTGGATTTGGGCGGTGCTTTTACGAACTATCTGGATGCGCAGGCGGTCCAACACCCGGTGAGCGATACGGTGCTGATCCCCGCAGGCATCCATCCCGACTCCCTGCTGGCGGCCAAACAGGGCGATGGCGACCGGTATAACTACGACATTATCCACTATAAACAGGTCGGCGAGGTACGCCCCATCAATTACCTGGAAGCGCAGATCCTGAATTACCAGTTGACCCGGTATCCACTGTTCAGTCACCCGACGGAGTTTCACGGGTTTATTCTGGAAAACGATTCATTGAATTTGGTGCGGGTGTACTACGCCGCCAGCGACGCTCCCTGGCCTCCCAAACCCAGGCCCGTGGTGGCAGCGGTGGAGCAGGACCTGCAACAAGGCTGGCAATTAATCATCCACCTCCATAACCACTACGAACCAGCCGAAGACGGTTATCTTGGAACCATGGCCCCGAGCATGTCGGATGCCCAGTACTTCAAAGGACTGACCGAGCGTTTTCAGGTGCAGGCGGCCCACGTAACCAATGGATTCCATACTATCGTATTACCGCCGGAGACATTTGAAGAGTTTGCGGCTTACCAATGAGGACGGATCACGGCTTACGATCCACGGCTCACGGTTTGAACCTGAACCTGAACCTCAACCTGAACCTCAGCCTAAACCTCATATCTTAACCTTAACCTCAATCTCAACCTTCTCATGCCGCCGAAACACAGTACAGCAGGTAACCTCAGAAACTATGGTGCAAACTAATCTGAGCCTGTCCTTTACTCCAATTCGCAGTGGTTTGCTTCATCCACCCCAATTGGGTTCTGAGATTATTGCGGAGGCCATAACCCAGCCCCATATACGTTCGATTGCGATCGAAGAAACCTACCGTTCGCCCATCACCAATGTCGGTTTGACCATTGATGAAGATTTCGTTGTAGAGCGCGAGGTAGACGATGCTCTTACCGAGGCTGGTACCATTCAGAGGTACATTGACAAACAAGTTATAGCGGTAGCGGGTACGGAAATCCTGATCACCAACCCAACGTTGTTCATATCGCAGGCGATGAGTTAACAAAAACCGCGCTCCTATCTTTTGCGAAAACAGCGCCTCCTGATAGATCCTGCTTTCATTTACTGTTTCATCGCTTTCGCCAAAAGCCCCGGTGGTAATATTGGCGTAACCTAGTGTAAACAGGATATCCGCATTTTGAGGTCGATAAGTAGCCCCGGTTCGTAACAGTATCTGCTCCAGATCAGAACCAAAATTCCAAAAACGGAACTGGTAATCGCCCTGGATACCAAATGGACTGTCACCAAAGCTTTTATTGAAAAAATACATATACCAAGCTCCCAGTTGGTCACCGTCTACTTCCTGAGCCTGGGCTGTTAAAAAAAAGGGGAAGATCAGAAACGTTAAGCATATTTTTTTCATGTGTCTAATTATTAGTCCCACTCCAAGGTGGCTCCTGGTCTGATTATTTATTCGTGAATCGAGACAAGCTCGTACTAGTCATTTCAAAAAATTCAATGGGCCCGGTGTGGTGATTGAAAAACTGCGCCGACGATCTGAACATCACCGGTGGCAAATGGGCGCTTTAAAACAGGCTCCGACCCGCTCAACAATGCTGCCCGAATCGCAAAATATTGATCATCTTCCAGTTTTAATAACTGATCGAAATGGCAATATACTGACCGAAGGCAACCTCAGCCTCATATCACAACTCTTTTCCCCTTGAAATCATCTTCGCTTATTTCAGTAGCTCCGAAAGACAATCAGATGGACCTGATAAGTGTCGGGGCCAGGTATCCCCTCCGTCCCGGCTGACATGTACCCCGCTTCCGGGGCCACCACTGACTCGTTTCCAGGTTTTCATGTCCAATTGCCAGGTTCCGGCAAATAAGATATTGGGGTTATCGGGATCCATGACGATGTCTGAGGCTCCGGTATGTTCATCTACAAAAAGCACCGGTTGCCAGGAAGCGCTATGCGGCCCCGTGCACGACATTGGCAATCATTCAAAATAACGATTGAACCCTCTACCTGGTCGAGACGTTAGCGGGGTATGGAAGCAAAACAACTCAACCAACGAACCGCCCTCATCACCGGCGGAAGCAAAGGCATCGGACTCGGGATCGCCGAATCCATGGTGCATCAGGGGATGAAAGTAGCTGTCACCAGCCGATCGCAAAAAGCAGCCGATGAAGCTGCTGCACAACTAAATAACATTAAAAGTGAGCACGCTATCGGTATCGAATGTGATGTGCGCGACCTTAAAGCTCAGGAAGCCAGCGTACAAAAAGTGCTGGACACTTGGGGGCAACTCGACGTGGTCATTGCCAATGCCGGCGTAGGTCACTTCTCCCCCATTCAGGAGATGAATCCCAAAGACTGGCAGGATGTGATCGATATCAACCTGACGGGTGTGTTCAATACCACGAAAGCCTCCGTATCCGCCCTTACCGACTCTAAAGGGTACCTCATCACTATCGCCAGCCTGGCAGGCACCAATTTCTTTGCCCAGGGTGCCGCTTATAACGCATCCAAATTTGGCTTGGTGGGATTCACTCAGGCC